>CAZCLS010000376.1:0-4661 GCA_964499565.1 uncultured bacterium | reverse complement strand
GTTTTCATATATGTGTTCCGGGGTTTAAAAATGAAAAATACCCATAATACGCAAAGAACGCCATTTACATGCAGCCACAATTATATTATTTGCAAAAAACAAAGTCAATACATCAGGGTTCGGGATTGTGAGCAGTGAGTCGTATGTTCTGACCTTCTTGACCATTCCCCTGCATTTGACTATAATTTCCTCAATGTTGTTCTTTGTGCACTGATTTCACTTGTCTGGTTTCATCTAGTTATGCCGGAAGTTTCCCTAAAGTCATTATTTCGCTTGCCCCGTCGTCTGCCCCACCTTCAGGAAATGGGACTCATAATAGTTATTATCCTGATCATGCTGCTGCTGACCGTTGCCTCCGAACCTATCAGCCTGCACGGTAAAACCGTTAATACATTCATGCGGCTTGATAATATCCTACCTAATGTCGCCACCCCGATGTCCTGGATGGCTATTATGGCAATCGGTATGACATTTGTCATTATTGCAGGCGGCATTGATATATCGGTCGGGTCGATTTTCGGTTTGTCTGCTCTGGGGGCCGCCGCGGTGCTCCAGTATTTCCCTGAAAATGCTTCCGCCTGGGCTGTGCTTCCCGTGGCTGTGGCTGTGCCGTTAGCAATCGGTCTGGTGTGCGGATTGATCAATGGGGCCCTGGTGACCGGTTTGCGCATCCATCCGTTCATTGTGACGCTGGGAACCATGAGTATTTTCCGCGGTATCGGCCTGGTATCTGTCGCCACGAAGTCTCTGCCCTCCTGGGGACGTACCCTGCCAACCGCGTTTACCAGCAACTTTATCGCTTACGAACTGCCCTGGGAACCGCTCAAAGCTATGAAACTCCAGCCGGTTCCCATGCTGATCATGCTGCTGGTTGTCGCCGCGGGCTGGCTGTATCTGCGCTATATGCCGGGCGGACGTGAAGTCTACGCGGTCGGCGGCAATGAGGAAGCTGCCCGCTTCAGCGGCATACCTGTCAAACGTGTTAAATTGCGGGTATTCCTCATGTCGGGCCTGGCAGCCGGTATCGCCGGAATGGTGTCCTGCGGGTATTACGGCTCCGCCAATACCGCCACGGGCATGGGCTACGAATTGACCGTAATCGCCGCCGCGGTTGTCGGCGGAGCAAGCCTGACCGGCGGCCGCGGTTCGGCGTTAGGCGCTTTGTTAGGCGCGCTGATAATCAAGCTGATCGAGAACGGCATAGACATATTGAAAGAGATCAATTTCGGGTTGTTCAGTTTGCCGGTATCGAAAGAATACAGTAAAATAATAATCGGTATCGCGATAATTGTTGCCGTGGCAGTCGACCGGTTGAGTGAATACATCCGCGCGCGGCATCCCGGACGTTAAATGACCGGCGGACCAGACACCGGCTTGATATATATTATGGTAATATAACCATAATTAATGGTAAACCAACTCAGGAGAGCCAGATGAAACGCACACATGCATCAACAAGACTTATTACCGCGGCACTTGCCCTGCTAATGCCGTTTTTTATGTCCTGCCAGCCTTCGGCACCCGAATCATCCAAACGTACGATCGTGATCGGTATGGTGGCTAAGAGCCAGTCCAATCCGGTGTTCCAGGCCGCGTACACCGGCGCCAAAGATGCCGCGAAAGAGCTCGGTGATCTGTATGACGCGAACATTGAAATCGACTGGCAGACTCCCCCGGATGAAGACGCTCAGAAACAGGCGGAAGCCATAGAACAACTGGCGCGCCGGGGTGTTGATGGAATTATCGTTTCCTGTAGTGATGCTAATGCCGTTACTCCCGCTATCAACAAGGCTATCGAACTTGGTACTCCTGTCATGTGTTTTGATTCGGACGCCTCTCAGAGCAAACGCTTATATTATTATGGCACGGATGATATCACATGCGGTAAAACCATTATGACGGAATTGGCGAAAATCATGGGGGAAAAAGGTACGATAGCTATTCTGGCCGGCAATCAGAGCGCACCGAACCTGCAGAACCGCACAAAAGGTGTGATGGAAGAGCTCAAGAAATACCCGGATATGAAGCTGCTGGAAAACGGCGTTTTTTATCACGAGGAAACTCCCGAACAAGCCGCTGAAGCGGTAAACCGGGCTCAATCAACCAATCCCGATATTCAAGGCTGGGCAATGATCGGCGGTTGGCCTCTTTTTACCAAGAATGCGCTTAAATGGAATCCAGGAGACATTAAAGTCGTGGCCGTTGACGCTCTGCCGCCCCAGTTATCATACCTTGAAAGCGGTCATGTGCAGACGTTATACGCCCAGGACTGTTACGGCTGGGGATTCAAATCGGTCGATATTTTACTGCGCAAGATCCTTAAAAACGAGGAGCCGGCATCACCCAGAATTATTGATCCTCTGACACGCGTGACGAAAGAAACCGCGAAAGAATACGGTCAGAAATGGGATAAATGGCTGGGGAGATGATGGATGATGGATGTCAGGGTTCAGGGGGCAGTCAGTGTGGGAGGCCGGTTCCATACGGGCGACTGTTTTCCGAGGACAGGTGTTTGTTTTCCCGGTTTAAAGTTTAAGGTTTAAAGGGGATTAGGGGTACATGGTGCATGGCGCGTATTAGAGATACACGAACTGATTACAGATAACCGATTACTGATTACTGGTGGAGAGAATCTGGTTTGATTCAAACTGATTCACCGGCGACGCGAGGTCGCCGGGGTCTTTGTTGAAGATGGATGATGGCCAGGGGGATTAGGGAATGAGCTGGTCCCGTCAATCTTATTCAGCCTTCTCTTCCTTACCGACCGTCTTTTCTTCTTCTTTTACCACTTTCCGGCTTTGTGCTGCCTGCTTTTCAAGAGCTTTTACTGAAAATAACACCCGGGCGGTTTTGCTTTCGGCCATGATATTCATGATATATGTTCCGGCCGGCAAGCTTTTCTTGCTCATGGTGGCAGTAAGCGCCACTTTATTCGTTCCCTGCAACAAGATGATTTCGGGCTGCACTCCGTTTGCTACAGTGCCTTTGCTGTCACAAGGAAAGATGTTCACTATAATCATCTGGCCTTTAGAGTCAACTTCTAGAACGGCATCCGGAGCAACCGGTTTTGAGAGTTCGGCATAAATCTGGTTTTTCGCTTTCGCTTCCAAGCCGCCGACCTTTACCCCGAAGGGCAGTATCGTGGCTGCCAGAATACAGCCTGTCATACATACAACAGCTATCGTCAATCTGTGTTTCGTTTTCATCACTACCTCCTCATTGAATGAATTAACTGGCTTCGCTTTCAACGCTAACCTATGGAAATACTATTGTACCACAGCAAAGAGAGCATTACAAGTCCGTTATCAACCCAAAATCCTCGATGGGATGAAAGATATTCACGAATTTTCGGCGCATATTCATCAGAGTTCAAGAATGGGGAGATTGTAGCCGATTTATGCCTGTCCGGCTTTTGACGGACCTGTTCGGTTGTGCAAGCTGTTTCAGAATGAGCCTCCTTCGGTTCACGCCGTTGGCGGAACGGGGGTGAATGAGTTTCATTGAAGCCGCCGGTATTCCAATTCTCCACACGGGGTAGTCAGTCATAAGCATGATTGAAGGGGAACCGGTTAGAATCCGTCAAAAGCCGGACAGGTCGCGAGCATGAAACAAGCAGACAATCCGGGTGATACCCCTTGAAACATGTGACTGAATGACAACCCGGGAAAATGTTAGGACATGCAGTCTTGTGGAAGATAAACTGATTCACCGGCAGTTCCGCCAACGGCGTGAACCACCGGGGTCTTTCAGTTAACTGGAGCACGAAGGTAAAAAGACCGCATATCATACTATCGTGGATTTTTGAGATTCTGTTTCAGTCGTAAAAAAGACACAACTATGATATAATGTAAAAAACATAAGGAATAAGGTTTTTTTATTTTTTTATCGAATATAACACCAGTACTCCTGAATGAAGATCAAACTGCCTGTATATAGAATATTTCTCCTCCTCTCAATTCTGCCTTCATTTGTATTCGCTCTATCTGACCGGGAGCTGCGCACCGCGGCTGAAACATTCCGCGCCGAACGGCTCGCACCCAGAGCCGAGACAATTTCCGCGATTGAACCTTTTACCCGCCAAGACAAGCTCCTGGGCTACAGCGTCCAGTATTCTCCGGAAGGCTTTGCTCTGTTCAGAGCCGATACTAATCTTGCCCCGCTGAAACTATATGCCGAACAGGGCAGTTTCACATCGCTGCCTCCGAATTTCGTGCATGTCATGGCAGTGGAACTGTCCGACGAATTAAACGCTCTTGACGCCTTACGCGAACACGATGCGCTGCCGGACCATGCCTGGCCCGTTGAATGGTCGCGGCTGCTGCAGAGTGCCCCGTCCAACTCGCTGTCCGAAATCGCGCACTATGCTGCTGCCGATGCTGTCGGGCCTCTCGTCGTATCCGCGTGGAATCAAGGTTCTGATTACAACCTCTTCTGTCCCTCCGCCTCCGGCGGTCCGGACGGTAAAGCCTGGGCCGGCTGTGTTGCGGCCGCCATGGCTCAGATCATGAAATATCATGAGTATCCTCCGGTCGGCAACGGCCTGAAAATATACCAGGATCAATACGGCAGTTGCCAGGGTTGGCATACCGGTTCCTTCTCGCAAACCACCTATGCCTGGAGCCAGATGCCCGTTTCGATTAACAGCGGCACATCCCAATCTC
>CAZCLS010000375.1:1315-4677 GCA_964499565.1 uncultured bacterium | reverse complement strand
CGCGTGTCTTTCAGCCGGCGCCGGATCGCTTCCCGCGCCCCGCGCGAACCAACATAGGCCAGCAGCGGAATATCCGGCATCTGTGCTAACGTCTCGGGAGCTATTACAGGCACACCGCATACCTGCCGGCCGATTTTGTCCGGGTCGATATCGACATAGAACTGGATGGTATACCCGTATGATTCAAGCAGGGCGGCCCGCTTCCTGGTTATCCGGCCGGCGCCCCAGATGCCTACGGTAGTGGCATGGGCCAGGGGACCTTTGGCAAGGTACGCGGTCTTGCAGGCGTAAAACGCTTCTGTGCTGTAACGTTGATCTGTCCGGGATAAACGTTCGGGATAGTCTGTCCAGTGATACAAAATTTCCGGAACCTTGGCGAACGTCACACCCGCCTGCATCCAGCGTAACCATAACTCGTAATCTTCCGGCCAGCAGGGGTGCTCGCGATAGCCGCCCGAACGTTCAATCAGTTCCCCCCGGAACATAACCGTTGGATGCGCCAGGGGAGATTCGATAAACCGGTTCAGATAATGAGCTTCGGGTGTAATGATCGCATTGGTCCACTCAACATACAGATTGTATCCGCGTTGAGTTTTATGTGTTTGACCATGTTTAACGAGGCAGGAGGCGACACCGATGCCGGGATGGGAATCCAGCAATGCGAGCTGCTGTTCCAGGCGGCGGGGGAGCGACTCGTCATCGGCGTCCATGCGCGCGACAAAGGGAGCGGAGCAGCGATCCAGGCCGGTATTGAGCGCCTGAACAATGCCGGCGTGCTGTTTGGAAACCACACGAAAGCGTTTGTCGCGGTTCTGGTAGTGCTTAAGAATGGCCGGAGAATCGTCGATCGATCCGTCATCAACAACGATACACTCCCATTTTTGAAATGTCTGGGCCTGCAAAGAATCAAGCGCGCGCGGCAGCGTACCCGCAGCATTATACACCGGCATCACAATCTGTACAACAGCGTCATTCACAGCGGGGTCAGGCGTTGAATATTAACTTTTTATTAAGACAGTGAATGCGTTTTTTAAGAGACGGGTCGCAGCTCATTTTGTTTTCCAGGGCTTTGCTGACATTCACTATGTTACTGTTGCTGCACCCTCCCATTTCCCTTCCAATGTCCTTCAAATTCATTGCTCCGTATGAATGGCGGATGGCAAGCCAGAATGCAACGCAACGAGCTTCATTTCCTTTTCGGCCAGGTTGCTTATTTCGTATCTGTTCAATGTCTATGTTATATTCCTCACTGACACAGGTAAGAATAGTATGCAATGGAATTGAAATAATTTTTTGTTTGTTTCCTTTTGTGTCATTATCTTTAACAGGAGATAAAACAAGCTTTGCGCGGATATCCGCCAGGAATGATTCCGAGCCAAGTACGGTTCCGGCATACGTGTCATCAAAAGGATTATCAACAGGACCGAGTAATCCTTCCTCCACGAAGCGGGCATATCGTTTCCGGCTTTCGCGTTTTGTTTTAGCATATAGTGCCAATATATCGTCACAACGCAGGCAATCCAATGGTTTTCTTAATCCTAAAATGGAAGGATAGCTGCTCCAGGGATATGTGCGAAGTTTTTTGCGCACCTGGTTGACAGACAAGGAAGAATGTAAAATCTTACGAATCGGATTGAGGTGTATATATCTGCTTACTGCCGCGCCATAGGACTCTCTTTCTATTATAATACTTTTATATCTTCCCTGAAAAAGATGACCGACACGATCGTGGCGGCGATTGTACCATACCGTATATGCTGTTGACAGCTGCTGCATATACTGGCTGAGATTAGCTTCAAGCGTTCTCAAAAACAGATGAAAATGATTGGGCATCAGAACATATGAATGAATTTCCACATGAAATCGAGCACAACTTTCATTAAGTTTTGCAAGGAAAATTTCGTAATCCCTGGTTATAGTAAAAATGTCACGACGTTCATTACCACGATTCATAACGTGATACCACATGACTGGCTCCTCAATTCGTAATGGTCTTGCCATGGTTTGATCCTCCAATCATTTTATGAAAACGACAAATACACGTTTCATTATAACTGATTCGTGATCAAAAGTAAATATTCAATGCCTGACCCCGTTAATACACTTTAAACAGGGAGGGCAGGAAGCCGAGTTCGTGCAGTTCTTCAATTAATTCCAAAATGCAGATCAGCCACACAAACCAGAGCGCGCTGAAGATATGTCTGCGAAAAACAATCGGATTGACGACATATTCCTGCGGTTCTCTGAAATGAGCGAACGAAGGGAAAAAGCGTGGAACGGTTTGCAGATATTCGTCAAAACGGTCACTGTGATAACCGCGTAATTTGCGTTCTTCCGACAGAATCACGAAAGGATAATAGGTCGCGAACACGAGTGCCAGGATACACGTATACGTAAAGGTTTCGGTTGCCATGCCGACTCCCATGGCGCCGATAAAACTGAAGACGTAGAGGGGATTGCGCGACAGAGAGTAGGGACCCTCGGTAACCAGCACTTTGCTTTTGCGGCCGGCGATGTAGAGTGAGCACCACATGCGTCCCAGGGATGCTATGGTGGCTATGGTCAGCCCGGATATAAACAGGACTGAACCGACAATCGGGGATGTTTTTTCCCACGCGCTGGACGAGAAGGCGATGCAGATGAAAATCATGACTATGAAGACCTGAGACAATTTCAGGCGCAGCCGTTCGATTAATGATTTAGCCACGGGAACTCCTTGTGTTGTTGAATGAAAGGCATACGTCAGGCGCGTTTGTTCATATAGGCAAAAGCCTGACTGGTGGACAGCTTGCGGCTGGAAGGGCCAACCCGGATATAAAAATCCTCCTGGCTGTGTACCTTGAGAAAGACCGCTTCGTGTGACGGTTCGCATTCAACGATCAATATTTTCCCGGCCGCACAGGGCCTGAGTTCAAACTGGATGTTGCGCGCGAATTCCAAACCGATATGCTGGTTGAACAAATTGTTGAAATGTAGAAGGAACTTATCCTCGTTAGGGAAATCGTCCGCGTCGATTCCTGAAATGGAACCGTCGTCATGCACACCGACCAGAAGGGTGCCGCCATCGGTATTCAAAAACGCGGCAACGGCTTTCAACCAGGAAAGTTCAATCTCCTTGCCGGGTTTGCCGGTCTGCAGGTTCATGCGCAGCGTCGATTTGAATTCAAGCTCGCGCCCTTCGCCGCGCTCGATCAGCTGTTTAAGGTTCTGTTCGGAATTATGTATCAATTTACGCTCGGATGATAATTCGTTCAAGGCCCGTCTGTACCAGTAAATTACCAGCGCGGCTAAGGCGCAGCCGGCGAAAATAATGGCTACGGCAATGCCTAAAAGCCCATACTGCCGTTCCTGTACACTATCCT
>CAZCLS010000375.1:0-1215 GCA_964499565.1 uncultured bacterium | reverse complement strand
AATATCACGTTCTGAAACATCTATGCCGGCAACATAATACATCCCTGTGCCGGCGGGATAGCGCCAGCCGCGCGAACCGGTTATACCACGTATGCCGGTGGTATAGACGTAACCGGTGGACCAGTTGACATCATCTATTTCGGCGCCGGTGAACCAGGGCCGGTTGGTCGGGGTGTAGGACGAACGCGACCAGCGAGACGAGACCTGGGAAAACTCCTGCCATTGTTGTCCAAGCTGGAGCGATTCTCGCGGCCGCTCGGGCGGGAATGTTACCTGCGTTTCCCAGCCGCTCGCGGTTTTCAGCAGTTGGTATTCCGCGCCTGCTTGACTGGCGACCACAACCGATGGAATCGGTGGCCAGGTATCCAGGACCGGCATCAGCATGGCGTTCATGGCGGTGCTGTTGGTAACCGGCAGTAACCCCAGCATGCCCCACTGGCGGATACTGGTAATGGCGGCCAGGATCGGTGTGAAGTACCGGGTCATCTGCTGGTCGGCCTGTTCCATCAGCAGAGAGGTTTGCAGGGTTGCGATGGCATCAGCGCTTTTAAACGCGCTGAAAACAAGAGGAGCGGCAATCAGGACGGCTATCAGCATTATAAGGCCAACGACGGTCACCAGCATTCGGCGTCTAACGCTGTCAAAGCGGGCAGTTACTTTTTTTATCATTCTGATAATCGGCATAGATGTCAGGAATTCCGAGGTGGATTGGGATGCATGACATACAAAGCGACCATGCGGGCGACAATGACGGCCAGATACAATTGACCGGTAATCGCTTCGATCGCGGAAATCATGCAGGCAAATGGACTGATCGGCGTGATATCGCCGTAGCCGAGAGTGGTGAGAGTAACGAAACTGTAATACAAGAGGGCCAGCGTGTCTGAAATACCGTCCTGGCCTTGAAGCGGAACACCATACCTGGCAAAGGAATCGGAGTAGGCGATTATAATACTGTATAAGCGCGAGAAAAAGAGACCGATCAGGAGATACACGCACAGGGCGCCGTTAATCATATGCAACGTGACTTTAGACGTCGACAGAATAACTTTTAGAATGGTATATATCATAAACCCGAGAAAGATCAATTGAAACAACAGGTCCGGGAACACCAGCAGGCGGGCCGCGGTCTGATACTCTAACGTGTCGCACATCCGACCGAGCCAGCCAAGTAAAATCGCCAGGATGACCAGTGTGACGGCGGTGCGTTTATAG
>CAZCLS010000374.1:0-4690 GCA_964499565.1 uncultured bacterium | reverse complement strand
ACATAGCCATTGACGGCAAAACAGCATCCGCCACGGGAAATATTGTTCTGAACTACACCGCAATACCCGAGCCTGGATGTGTTGTGCTTGTGCTATGCTTAGCGGTCTGCGGTTGGCGCATAGGCGCTGGCGCGCGTGCTTACGATTAAATCGTTGTCGTTCTCGTTCTCGATTCAGCGCTTACGTGCTTAGGCGCTGGCGCGCTGTGCATATGGCCTGCGGCCTGTGCTTAGGCGCTGGCGCGCTATACATAATATACTACAATTCCAACCTCCCGGCTCCATCCCCCGATGGGCCGTGGGCAGAGGGCTGTGGGCTAAGGGCTGAGGGCCGTGAGCCGATGTCCGATGTCCGTCAGTAGCACCCGCAGCTCCGAAGCGGGTGACTTAGTCCGCACAACCGGCCTCACCGAGACCGGCTACAGATACGCATGCAGATGTCCGTGGGCCGCAAGTAGCACCCGCAGCTCCGAAGCGGGCGCCTCTCTCCACAAACCCATATACGCCGAACTCATGCTTATCATTTGCTGTCAGACTCGTTCACTGCTCAGCAAACATTCACCAAAAAGCATACAACCAACATACACCTCTGTAACCCCAATGCCCCTGGAGCACTCGAATATCCGAAGCTATGTAGCCGGTCTCGGCCTGTCCGGCTTTCGACGGATGAGGCCGGATGCGCGGGCTTTATGACTGGAGGAGCGACCCCATGTAACTCATGTAACCCATGTAACCCCAATGACCCCGGAGTATTGGAATAATGGAGTACTGGAGTAGTGGTCTTAATCCTCTTAATCCCTTTAATCCTCTTTATCCCCGGTAATCAGTCTTAAGCAAAACGCAAATGCGATCCCCGAACAATGTACCCCTAACCCCCTTCCACTTTAAACCTTCAACCCCACCACCCTAATCATTTTGTCCCCAAATCATTTTGTATAATTTTCTGTGCCCTTCCGTGTCTTCCGTGGTTCCAAAATATTTATCTGCGTTCCTCTACGCCTTAGCGCCTTTGCGTTAATTAATAGTTAATATTCAACGCCTGACCCTATTCTCCTCAGTGCAATTTTTAATTTAGTATTGTTTATGATATAATGTTCGCGTATTGCATTTAGTATGTGCCTTTACCGAAATATGTAAAATATACTCTCAGGATTATGCGAAATAGTAGTGAGTATTCGACAGGTAAACTTCAAATGATGAAGTTGTTTTCCATTCTGCTGGTTATCTATGCATGTATGGCCGCGTCAATCGGCAGGACCGAAGTGCTTGTATATGACGGCATGGACTATTCTGTAACCAATGCTGTTAATGGATTAAATGGCGGCACCGGCTGGCGGACTCCATGGTCTGGTGTCAATGAAATTATCGATCCCAGTCTTAAGTTTGTAAATGCCGGAAAAGTGTCAACGACCGGTAACGTAATGCGTACAATAAGTGACTGGGACGGTGCAATCAGACAGATCGACACGGCACGTTATCCGGAATTGCTTGAACGGCATGGCAAGTTTGGTAAAAATGGTTCTACCGTTTGGATTGGTTTTCTAATAAGGAAAAAATTCGACTATGTTAGTGAATGGGGAGGAATTTCGTTGTTTGATGACAGCATTGAACGCGTATTTATTGGTGCTCCTTATAGTAGTTATAATTGGGGATTTGAACAGGCGGTATTAGGTTTGCGGTATTTAAGTGATGTTGCAGCAAAACCTGAAGATACAGCATTTATTTGTATGAGAATACTCTTTGTTGATGGGAATGACATCTGTAGCTTGTGGGTCAATCCGCCTTTGGATCACCAGCCGGATGAATGGTGTGCAACTGAGGGTGAAGTTGCTGATTTTATGTTTAATACTGTAAGAGTCGCATCAAGCGGTACATGTACTGTTGATGAAATCAGAATCGGTACACTATGGCAGGATGTTATGCCATCAGTTCCTGTCATAACTAATTATGTATCACTTCAGGGCATTCATATTCCGCCATTCTCTTCATGGGCCACAGCTGCCACAAATATTCAATCGGCCATAAACATGAATAATGCTGATATTATAGTGGTTTCAAATGGTATATATCAATCTTCCGCCGAAATCACTATAACCAATCAACTAATTGTTACAAGTCTTAACGGCCCATTCTCAACGTTTATTAACGGCAATAATGAACACCGCTGTGTGTATATTGATCATCCGGATGCGGTGTTAAACGGCTTTACCTGCTCAAATGGATATGTGTTTGGTGAAGGCGGTGGCGGATATTTGAAAAATGGTGTAATTGATAGATGTATCTTTGTTGATAATTCAGCGACAAATGGGGGTGGGCTCTTTGTAGATAATAGTGGACCCGTGTATAATTCTTTGTTTTATCACAATTCGGCTGTATACGGTGGCGGAATATGTGCTGATGTAGCCGATCTGTATAATTGTACGATCGTTGATAATATCGCAACTAATAACGGTGGCGCCGCTTCGTACAGAACATGTGATTTGCGAAACTGTATTATGTATTATAATCAGGATGTAACATCGATCTACTATCATGTTGTCCGTGCATTCTATAGTTGTGTGCCGCCTGGTTTTACTGTTGAATTTGATAGTATTACTAATGCTCCTGCGTTTTTTGACAGGCTTCATTCAAATTATCGCCTGAATATTAAATCCCCATGTATTGATAACAGAGCAGGATTATTATATGAATATTATACTCTTGATCTGGATGGAAAAGAAAGGATACTGAATGCCAAAAAGGATGCAGGTGCTTTTGAATACGGTGGATCGTTGAAATGTTATTGTTATGTTTCCATTCCAGTGAAAGAATTCCCTCAACCTGTCTTTTTCTCAAGCAGAATTGAAGGCACAAATGTACATGATATTCTCTATGAATGGGATTTCGAATCTGACGGTCATTTTGATGTGTCAGGCCCGTTGCTTGCAATGGTAACCAATGTTTATTCCGAAAAAGGCATCTTTTCAGTTACTCTGAAGGTTAGTAACTCGGCTGGAGAAGAACATCAATTTTATGCAACTAATGCAGTCAATATATATGAACCAAAAACGATATGTGTTTCCTTGGCAGGTCTTAACCTACCACCGTATACAAACTGGCATTCAGCAGCTGTATCATTGCCTAATGCTCTAACTGTGGCAAAGGGTAATGATACTATTTTAGTTGAGGCAGGTACCTATTACATGGAAAATTGGCTGGTTGTAACACAGGCTATATCAATTGTAAGTGTACATGGACCCTTGTCTACATTTATTAATAATAACGGTGTTGATAATAGTGGTATTAAATTAAATCATGATAAAGCTACATTAAACGGTTTTACAGTATCACATGATTCGTATGTTGGTATATATTGTACAATCGGAAATATATTTAACTGTCACATTAAAGATAATTATAAAACAGGGGTGATTTTAGAGCAGGGAATAGTAACCAATTGTTGGATTTATAATAATCTTGATTACGGCATACATGCATTTTCCGGTCCTAATATACTGATAGAGAATTGTGTTGTCTTCAGTAACCAGTATAGGGGGATATATATTCTAGATTCCGGCAGAATTAATAACTGTATTATCAAAAATAACCGGTATGGTGGGATAGAATCTCATGGAAACAGATCAATTATAATTGAAAATAGTGTAATAGATAATAATTACTTCGATGGATGGGAGACATTCGGCGCTGGCCTTTATGTATCTAGTACCACGGTAAGAAATTGCTTGGTGATTAATAATAAACGTGGTAGTCGTGGTGGGGGAATTTTTGCATTGGGAGATTCTACTGTAATAAACTGTACTATCATTAGCAACTATTCACATCATTCAGGTGGAATTTATACCAAAAATAAAGTATATAATTCCATTATATATGATAATTTCGCTTCCAATCTGCCTAACTGCTTTGCGAGTAATAGCTTCGTGAATTGCTGTATCCCTAATGATGACGGGGGTGTTAATATAATTACCAATGAACCCCGCTTCCTCGTGCCCGGCGATTACCATCTTCGTCCCGAGTCTCCCTGCATTAACACCGGCTCTAACCTGTACGAACTTCTCAGTGATACCGATTTAGAAGGAACTCCCCGGTTTTTAAATGACCGTGTGGATATCGGCGCATACGAATACGGTCCCTTGCGCTGCGCGTTTACCGCCAACCCGAGAGGAGTACTCACTGATGAGCCGGTCACATTTACCCCCGTCCTGGGCGGAACCAACCTTAGCGAAATAGCCTATGAGTGGGATTTTAAAAATGGCTGTGATGTGACGGTCTCAACAACGCATACCACACTCGACCATGCATTCTCAAACACCGGCTATTACACGGTAACCCTGTGCGCCAGTAATGCAAATAATGAATCCTGGAAATACACACAATCAAATTACATCAATGTAATTCCTGAACCAACACTCACAGCCTCCATCCTGTCAGCATTGTTTTTACTCCGAAAAAACAGAAACACTGCCCGCAGGGCACCCAAGCCCACAAAAGGCCTGTAAGGCCGAAGTATCATAGCCCGGGGCCCCGCCCCGGGGGAATATCGCCAACCTACACAGAAAGGCCTGTAAGGTCGAAGTAAATCAGCCAGTCCAAACCCGGTGCCCCTGGAGTATTGGAGTAATGGAGTGTTGGACCCCTGTAATCCCAATGCTCCGTGGAGTAGTGGTCTTAATCCTCTTAATCCACCTCTA
>CAZCLS010000373.1:0-4755 GCA_964499565.1 uncultured bacterium | reverse complement strand
CAAATTGCGTTATGCCGCCATACATCCCATTGGCATATGCCACTTCCTCTTCAGGTCGCTCATCATCCTCCACCGGTAAAGGCGGCACCTTCTCCGCATCCGTCAGCTTTTCAGGTTCTTCCCCGTCCGTTACGACATATATGTCATTGCACAGCCCGCCTTCGGCATTCCACAAAAACCCAAGCCGTGTGCCGGCTGGAGCCCATTCTAATCCTGTCGGTGTGTTGCCGTAAATGTACGGCAGTGTATACATTTCCGCCAGCGTCCGTTCCGCGGGCCGTAACGATAAAAAACTCTCTTTCATTCCTGTTTCCTTTTGGTTGTTTGTGTTCCTTTCTACCCGCTATCTCCGGGCCTGTCTGTTTCTCTTGTCCTTTTACTGTATATACCGTACGGTAAATCCCGATGTTCCACTGTCGTCATCCGTCAGACAACTGCGGTCTATCAACGCGTTGATTTCCGCACGCCCCGCTACCGTTTCGCCCGTGTCCGGCGTAAATCTGCCATCCGCGTTCGTGTCTCTCAGCGTTTCCGCTATCACCCGCACCCGGTACTGGTCACTGCGTGCGGTGATTAAATTGGATATGCGCGTGAATATATCCGGCGTCATCCCTCGTACATCTAAAATATCACTCGCATTTTTATATGGTTTCAGGCGCGTCAATCCATCATTGTTAATTCCCTTTTCTATCGCCGCCGCCAGGGATGCGTCAACTCCCTGCAATGCCCTCAGTACCCGCGGCTGTGCGGTGTTGATGTTTATCTTCCCGCTTGAACGCCCCGGCGCCAGGTAGGCGAAGTCAAACCACGCAAATCCTGAACTGTCCATGTTTTCCAGACTGTGTGAGGTTAGCCGCAGCCGGATTCCTTCTTCCGGCGATATATGACAGGGATATATCAGTCCGCAAAATATCGTGTCCGATTTGTCATACCGGTGCCGCCCGGTTACATTTTCCGGCCGATATATATCCCGTAATTCCAGTCCTTTCTTCTCTAATGTGTCCGGATTCGGTATCGTGTCATACTTCCGTGTTTCAAAATTGTAGGCCTCTATTGTCAACTCCGCATTATTATTCTCTTCCAGAAATTCAGTCGTTTTTATCGAATCGTTTAACCCGCATATATATAACCCATACGTCGACCGCCCTAATCCCTTCTTCTTCCATTCCCATTCACCGGGATCTCCGTTCTTGCGCGTGTAATACATCCCCGTTGAATATGCCGGCCCGACGGCCAACGTGTCTCCCCGCCGTACCCCGAACTGCTTGTTGCCCGGGCAGGAATAGCCTTCGATGCTGATGCTGTTCTCCGTATTCCCGCTTATGCCGTATATCTCTCCCTTCTGGTCACCCGTCATCACTCGCACTTTCTGCCCGCTCCATATTCCCGGCTCCCACATCACATCCGCTACCGTGCATTGCCCCGCGCCTGACTGCTGTACGGTCCCCTGGCTCGAATTCCATCCACTGAGATGCGCCCCCTCTTCTTCCGCCTCAAGCCGGATGCCTGATACCGTAAAATACTTCGCTAACGCTTTTAATGTCTTTGTGCTCGGTTGTCCCTTGCGTTCCATCCCGATGTTTTCCCAGTCCTCCGCTTTGCGTACCTTCTGCAGTTCTCCTACCGATGCTAATCGGTTGTTCTTTACATGCGGCGGTATCAGCGATGCCTGCGTGTAACTGTGGTTCTTGGCCTGCTCGGGCATACCCCCGAATGTCGGCTTCGACGATTTTACCCAGGTGTAATGCGTCGGATCAAGCTTCTCCGTCGAATATGTCAATTCTTCCGGCTCGGTTGACCCATACTCGATCGTTCGGGCCGCTATCTGGTTGTACTCGTTCTTCAGTGTCATCGACAGAAATCCCCCTTCCCGCGGCATCCCCAGTATCAATACCTGGTCCCCCGGTACCACTATGTCTTTGCGCGGCCCGTCATCTATCCATGATCCATGTGTCGTTTCTATGTAATTGCGCCCGCTGGCCGTGATAATCCTACGCACTCCCGTCGGTATATTCCGGTCGTTCGGTCGACGCGTCGTGTATATTTCCCCGATCTCAAACTTCATCTGGTCGTCCCGCCAGTTCGCCCCCTTTAAAAACAAACGGTTCAGGGTAACTTTCGTCACTTCAAACCGGATGCCCCAGACCGCGTCCAGCAGCTCGTAGCACGGGGTCTGCTCTTCCGCCGAATTTCCCCAGATTCCATCTTTCTTCCCCCCGTATTCATAATCGAATACCGCCCGCTTGTTTGTAAGATAAAAATACCCACCCGCTGGTATCACCGGGTTCGGATCCTCATACCGCCGCCGCAGCTTCGGACTGTAACTGACCGCTTTGTCTATCAATCCCAGCTGGTCAGCGTACGAGCCCGTGTTTATGACCACGCGCCAGTTGCGCAGGCTGATCGGCTCGTCGCTGATGTTGATCAGCTCTACGACATCCGGCCTCATCATGTAAAATGTCGTTGCAACCGTCTTCTTATCATACGCTTCCCGGTCGCCTACTGCACTTATACCTCCGGCATACCCGCAGTCGTTCGGTGTTGTTAACAGCACATGTATCTGATTGTTTTTCGCCCGGACCGGCTCGCCACCCTTATACGCAAATCGCAGCAGGTCGATCTGATCCTCTTCCGCCGGGAATTCCAGCGTGCTTCCCCGCAGATCCTGCCGGGTTAGATGCTCTATCTCCTGCCGGCTGTTCTGGCGCGGATCACCGTCCGTGTCAAGATACCGGTTGTACCCTTTCCATGGTATCGACTTGCCTGCCAGCGGATAATCATACCCCCACGCCATGTTGCCCCGGAACGCCTGCTCGGATGTGTATACATAATAATACAAATTCGGTGGCGGCGTGATCTCGCTGAACGTGTTCACCGGCGCTACAAAATATTCCGTCATCTCCGGAAACAGGCATTTTACCGTCGCTCCGTGCCGCCATAAATTGTCTATCCAGACTGCGTTGGAAAATGAACTCTGACCCGCTATCGCCGTTAACAGTTCATACGTGTTCTCTCCCATCGGATCACACCCCACATGCAACGTGTCCTTCGTGTTGCCGATGATCGGATAACGGATTCCTTTGTACGGATTCGATTTAACTGACCCCGTTCGGCTCACCACCAGCCAGGCGTTTTTCCATTGTTCGGGTGTCCAACCCCCGTTCTCTTTCAGTATCTTCTTGAACCGGCTGTAGGCATTGTTGTACGCCGGCGCCTTGCGCATGTCATCCGATAATCGTACCGTCGCCCCCTGCGGGCTGCTCGCCCGCTTCCCATTCTGCAGCGATGTCCCTCCTCCCGACGGTTTGACCGATGTTACTTTCCAGCTGAATTGCGCGTTCTCAAAATACGGCGCGTACCAGATGCCCGATAAATGATACCACCAGCCAAACCGGTGTACATGCCAGTGCTCGTCGGCATATTGCGGATCGTTCCACTCCGGCTCGCATGAATAACTGCCTTCGTTTGCCATCACTTCGTTGAAGCAGACCGCTTCCACCCCGTATTCACTGCTGTACGTCGATAGCACGTGATTCTCGTCCCGGTAGTCTATCACATTGCATATCAGATTACGCAGATTACTCGACTGCGCTTCAAATCGCGTTTCTTCATTCGCTCGCCGCATCAGTGTCCCTATCTGGTTTTTTGTCGCTATGTTCAGGCTTACCTGCTTCTGCCACGTTCCTTCCCGGTCGTCCCAGTATGTGTCCGCATTGCTTGAATGCACTGTCGCGTACCGTGCCAGCAATCGTGCGTGCTTTGCGCTCAATCCCTCCTTCGGCGAACATAAACGTACCGCTTCGTTTACCGACATGAATGACCGGTCGTCCCAGGCTAACTTACTCTCGTTATATTCATCCGGTTCATCTATCCCTTCCGACGGTTCATCCACCTTCCCGTCCGCGTCATTGTCGATCTCATCCGACAAATACTGTGAAATGGTGCAATTGTCATCCTCATTTGCCTGCCCGGGCCGGAAATCCCGGCCGTACCGGTAACGCAGCAGATTTTGGCCGAACTCTTTTGATATCGGTAACCCCCGCTCTTTGCCGTCCGTCAGCAGTATCTCAAATGTTCCTACCCCTTCGTTCTGCATTGAATCAGATAACGCCGCCGCGCTATTGATGTTTATTTTCCCTGTCTCGTCTTCTATTAATACTGCGTAGCGTCCCGCTATGCTCCCATCACCGTTTCGCACATACTTCCAGCGCGCGTCTTCTGTGCCCCCCGGCAGTCCATCCACATCTACTTCCTCTCCGCTCGTGTCCTGGTTGAAACAGGTATGCCATTCCTCATTGTAGTCGTCCCACGCCGGCTGGTCCTGCGTATCTTCCTCCAACTGGCTTAATGCGTGCTCCAATCCCGACTTCGCCAGCATGTCCGCCTGTACCTTTGCCATGTTGGCTTCCGACGTGGTCCGCTCCAGTGTTGTTAATATCACAAATGCCGCAGCGCATAACGCCAATACTGTCAGTACTGCCAGTACTGCTATCAGGGCTACTCCTCCAGGCTTTTTCCTTCGCCCTTGCTTGTATTCCGCGTGCGGATTTTGTGTCTTCATCGCTGTATACCTCTTTATATGATATTCTTATACTATCAATTCTATTTTTTAATATCTTGATTCTCTAATGAAAGTATACCGATTGTTGCCCGTACTGTCCATATATGGCTGTTACACTGCCATGCTATTCTGAAACACTATGTTTCTGTTATCAAGCATAATGTTTCAAGCAGCCATTGATTTATTTTGCTTGC
>CAZCLS010000372.1:0-4766 GCA_964499565.1 uncultured bacterium | reverse complement strand
CCCGACATTCGTAAACTCCTTGACTCCCTCTACCGCTCTTGTCAGTTCACTGCCTTTCAACCCGTAGGCCCGCCCGAAAAAGTCCAGGTATTCATGTACCGTAATGTCCGAGTGCGTCGGCAGACTGTCAGGTACGTATCCTACAAATTTACGTACCTTCTCCGGCTCCTCACGCACCGAAATCCCGTTAATGTAAATGTCCCCGTCCGTCGGCTCATCCAATGTCGCCATTATCCTCAATGTTGTCGTTTTTCCCGCCCCGTTCGGCCCGATAAATCCAAATACATGTCCTGATTCGAAACTGAACGTCACATCGTCCACCGCTTTCGTTTTCCCGAAATACCGCTTCAGATTACACACCTCAATCTTCAGTTGCTGCTCCATCGTCGTTGGTCCCTGTCCTTTATGTCATTCTCTTATATTTTCAATTTCAATTCTACTCCCCAACACTACCGACCGGCTCTCTGTTTTGGTCCGGCCTGCAATTCCGGGTTCTATAAACGGCGCGGATTCCAACTCCGCATAATAGGTTCCTGGGCCCAATAATTCTTCCGGCCGGTTATTCATACTTTCCTTGATTTGCCATGTTGCCCCTTCCGAAAAAAACATGCCGCGCAGGAGGGTCTCCGGTCTCGCTCCTTTTATTTTCCTGCCGCTCGCTTTCAGTACGCTTCGCTCTCCCGCTGCAAGATGTTCTCCCGTATAAATATCGCCTTTATCATCTACGACTGTCAGTCGCGTCACTGCCGCGCCTAACCCGTTGATCGCAACTATCTCTCCTTCTTCTGACCGTCTGAATTCTATCCGCTCCCTTCGCGGTTCATTCACCCGAAGATAAAAATACGATGGCCAGCGTGCCGCTATCCACCCGATCTGCAAATGCTGGTCTACCGTGTTATCTATCGTTTTTGCCGTTTCCTGGTAACTGCTCCGGCTTATTATCGGTGTAATTTCATAACTGAACGGAAAATGTAATCCTTCGCCGGGTGTCAACGGACAATAAATTCCCACTATCCCCAGCGATATGGCCTGCCGCGCGGTCTGATCCAACAGCGTGATGCTTTCCATCTTGATTCGCGGTGTTATCCCTTCCGAAAAGAGCGAATTGATAAACATGGCCCCGCAAAACATTATCGATATCGCCGGTACTGTCCATAACAACCATATCCTTCTCTTCAGTTTAGATACGACATACATGTTTACCGGACCGACAATGACCGCAAATACCATCATGAGAAACAATGTGCCCCGAACCGGTATGGCCAGCGTTTCTATTACCGGAAAATGTTGGGCATTGAAAAAGGCGTCCTTGCGCCACGGGGCTCCGCTTCGCTGCCATTCCGTGATCAACAGCCGGAGTGTATGCTGGTCCAGTTGATTCTCAGAGCGGTTGAGCTGTTTCGCGTACACGCCAAATCCACAGTGGGTTGTACGGTATTCTGTTTGTATATCTTCCGGCGCATACTTCTCCAGCGCTGCCCCGTTGCCGAGTACCGCCAGTACTCCCCCGCATTCCACATACGCCCACAATGCCCGTCCCACCCCGGCCGGCATTGTACGGATATCTTCTTCCGCCAGCAGTATTCCGTCAAACGGTGTGTACGCAATCCAGGAATCACTCCAGCTTTCAACGCCGGCATCCGGTTTAATAAACACCCGCTCATTCCTGTCAACAACCTTCGTTGTCGTTTCCAGTGTGTCTCTGTTCACTGACCGGCTGACGAGTACCACTCCCCCATTCCGCATTCCGCCGGAATAACTATACTCCGATTCTCCTGATGCAGCCCCCACCCGATATTCCTGCTGCATGCCGTCTATTACGAGCATTACCGCTTGTCCGGAACCATATATGTTGATTCCCGGTTGTATAAGCGAGATTATCGCCTCTGACCCGGGGGCTAATACTGTCGTGCGGCTCAGCCGCGTTATGCCCCGCCGCCCCTTTTCCGGCATCCATATCGTCACTTCATGCGTCGCTTCCTTCGACTGGTTGGCCAGCCGAAACCGGTGCTCGATGCTCCCGTGCGTAGCGCCCCGAATTTGAAACGACAGCGGTGCGACTGTTATGTCGCCACACTTCTGTATCCCCCGTGCAACCCCTGCTATACCCGCAATTACAATTACCGCGCCTATCCATATCACACCTTTCATAACATTCGTTTCTCCCATGTGCTTTCGAAATTCATGGCTCTCTTATCAGGCTTCAGACATCATCACGTGTGATGTCCTCCGGAAGGTTGATTCCTGTCTCATCCACTTCCTTCAGCAGCGCTTCTATCACGCCAAATGAGTCCACCCGGTCAAAGCGCGCTTTGTAATTCAACAGTATCCGGTGATTTAATACCGCCGGCGCTACCGTCTTAACATCTTCAAATCCCGCCGTGGGCCGCCCATCTATCAACGCTAACGCCCGCGCCGCTTCACCTATCGCTATCGCCGCCCTCGGCGATGCGCCGTACTGCACATACTCCTTCACGATCTCCAGAGCAGACCCGTTGTCTGCATGCGTCGCTGTGACCAGCTGAGCTATATACATTCCTACCGCCCGCGGCAGCAGTATCCGCTTAACAGTCTCAAACAGCTCGTTCAGTTCTTCCGCGCTGATGGTCCAGTCCGGCTCCGGCGGCGTTCCGTGCCGTCTGGTTGAAATGATCTCTTCCAGTATTTCCGCGTTTACAGACCCCGTTACCAGCTTGAATAAAAATCGGTCTATCTGTGCTTCCGGCAAGGGATACGTCCCCTCCAGTTCAATCGGATTCTGACTCGCTAACACAAAAAACGGGTCCGGTAACGGTCTGGTTATGCCCATCAGTGTGACTGCCCGCTCCTGCATCGTTTCCAGCATAGCCGACTGCGTCTTGGGTGAGGCCCGGTTAATCTCGTCCGCTAACAGTATGTTGGTGAATACCGGTCCCGGTTGAAATACCATCTCCCGCTTCCCGCTCCCCGTTTCCTGCAGGATGTGTGTACCCAGGATATCACTGGGCATGATGTCCGGCGTAAATTGGATCCGCTTGAAATCCAGCTGTAATATTCGCCCTACCGCCCGCACCAATTCTGTCTTGCCCAATCCCGGTAAACCTTCCAGCAATATATGCCCGCGACTCAATATTCCCGCTAATACCATCCGGTGCAGCTCATGCCTGCCAAGCAGTATCCGGTCTAACTGCTCGATTATCCTGGCCGCTTTTTTCTCAGCCGGCTCAATCTCTGCCGGTGTAAGTACCTGTTTCTGTTCTGTGTTCATTTGTCTCCACGTTTGAAATATTCCTGCACACTGCGTGAGTGCCGGGGAAGAATTACCTGGCTGCGCGCCGATCCTCCTCCGGTGCCGGTCCCCGTTAACGCCCCGGATATCATTACAGCTTCCTCATTATTTTCCGGAGCGCTGATACTCATGCCTGTCCGTTCACTGTTCTGTATATCCGCTAAGGCTGTCGGACTGATCGTCTGCTCCTTGAATCCCGCCCCGTTTTCTTCAGTACCATCTGTCCAGGTCATCGGGGCGTCTCCCCGTCCCCTGTTTATGCCGCCCCGCCCCGGCATTGCCATCAGTACCGTTAAGCCGCCGTCCCGGCTGTTTTCCGCTAAAAACATAGCAAGTTCTTCACTGCTCCCGGGCTTCCCGGCTTCACAAAACGCCGCCGCGGCCTGCATCCGTTCCAGCATCTCAGCACTCAGCAATCCTGCCTCCGCCAGCCGTGCCAGGCTGCCTTCGCATTCTTGCCCGCCCTTTCCCAAAGCCTTCGCTATCTGTGCCAATTGTTCCGGAGTTAATGCCATTCCCGCACACGCTTCGCTCAGTTCTGTATATCCTTTCTCAGCCAGCTTCGCGTCCAATCCCAGTTTGTTCATCAAGGCCGCATATTCTTTCATCGCCGCGGTTACCTGTTCCGATGAGCCATTTTCTTCAGCATTAGCTGCCAGATCACTCGCTAAAGCTTCCATCCCCGCCATCTTCTCCGCTTCGGCGATGCGCTGTTCCGCTGCCTTGACCGTTTCATCCGCCACTATCTTTTCTATCGCGTCGAGTCCCTCCCAACTTTTTTGCGGATCGCTCGCTGTCGATTCCCGCCAGATATTCTCTAATTGTTCTTTCAACTCCTGCCCCCGCGTCTCTTCCATGATCCGCTCTTCTTCCAATACTTCCAGTTGCTCTTTCAGTTGATTGGAAAGTTCTTGTATCTCCATGCGCCGGTCAGCGGGGAGTATCGAATATATGGACGGCATATATAAACTTCCGCCAACAAAAAGAATTCCCGCGAACATAACTGTCGCTGTGCGTCCCCACTGCCACGTTATCCGCGGCACAATCAGTGCCGTTATTCGCTCATCCCAGGCGCTGACGTCCGCTTCATTCGACGCGCTTATCAGTCCCCCGCCATCGTTATACTCGTCCAGCAACGCTTTTACCGGTCCCGTTCCCGGCAGGTGCCTCCGGGCAGCCAGCATTGCCAGCACTACTGCCGGTATACATCCCGCTGCGCCCCATAACAAAAGCAAACGCGGTATGTCTGATGATACGCGCAGCACTAAAATGAATATGCCCCAGGTAAACAACCAGACGATACTATACCGGCACACACTGCGCAGAAAGAGTACACGGGCAAATATTCGCCTGCAATCCTTCGCCGTTCTATCTATCAGTTTCACATCCATTATTCACACGATTCATGTGCACGTGATTATTTTTTCCGCTCACGACAATATATTCCAGTGTGCAAAAAAGAATAATATACGATTCCCCGTTTCTTGTCAAGGATATA
>CAZCLS010000371.1:0-4770 GCA_964499565.1 uncultured bacterium | reverse complement strand
CTTTTATTGTTACCCAGATCGGCAAGGACTGTCATAACGACAACTGCCCCATAAAAATCAAGACCGGAACGTGCGTCATGCCTGAGCGCGGGGTTTTTACCCGGGTCATCACCTCCGGAACCATACAGCCGGGCCAGCATATCACCCAAAATCCATGATGGAATGAAACAAGCAGGCAATCCAAGTGATACCCCCTGAAGCATGTGACTGAATGACAACCCGGGAAAATGTAGTATTTAGGAATTGGAGTGATGACCGATGTCCGATGTCCGGTGTCCGATGTCCGATTACCGATGACTGATTACCGATTACCGATTACCGATTACCGATGACCGATGACGAATGACCGATACCGAATCGAACCGGACCTTTTGTAACTTTTCGGGTAAAGTCAGCGACTGATGTACTGGATGAAGCTTTATGGTTAATGTATACAATTTTGTAATCACGTAAACTCAATCAGGAACCCACTATGAACACTAAATACTACGCGTTAAGCGGTTTCGCGCTTGTCGTTGCTCTCGCGGCATGCTTCCTTGCGGCAATGATCGGCAACCGTGCGTTCAAAAAGATTAATACCCTCTCCGGTACAAATCCCAGCGCCACGCTGCAGATCGATACCATCCAGAAGCAGGTCATGGCTCTCGATACCCGGATTACCGAGCTTACCGGTAAAATCGACAAAATGGCCAGCCGCTCGTCCCGCGCATCAGCTGCGCTTGCCAATGTCTCTACCGATGATCTTTCTCCCGATGCTCTGGTGGCCTTGAACGATGCCATGTACAAACTCGAAGAAATAGTCGATGCCTCCGGCTTAAAGACAATCGCAACCAATATGACCGTCGATCCTACGATCATGAAAGACGTGTATGATGAGTATTACGACCGGAAAATGGTCACTACATATCGTGATAACATGCGCGACATGAATATTGCTCAGCATAATGCCGACAAGGAACTGTATGGCGAGGATGTTGATAAATTGTATGAAGCCGCTCACGCCCGGTTTGGCCGCGGCGGCGGACGCCGGGGCGGGCAGAATAACCAGGATAACCAGGATAACCAGGACCAGCAAGCTGCCGAACAGGCCCGCGAGCAGGCGTTTACTGATCTGGTGGAAAAATATCCTGATGCCAATGCTACTGCCATGTTAGTCGCTGAACGTGCTATGGGGTCAATGTTCCGCGGTAACATGGAAGATGCCGAGAAATATTACTCGATGCTTACCCAAAATCCGCAAAGTACTGAGGTGGTCACCGACTGGGGCATGAAAGCTGTGCCGACTATGCAGTACTACCTGGCCAATCAATATATCGAAAACGGTCAGACTGACAAAGCGCTTGTTATTATCGACCAGCTTGCGAATTCCAGCGATGACATGATCTTCGGCGGCGGCGGCGGCGGCGGCCGTGGCGGTCGCGGTGGCGGCGGCGGTCCCCGCTATCAGAAAACCAGTGAAGCGGTCAGCGAACTGCGTCAGAGGCTGAACCAGAAAAACTAACACGGATTTCCGAGCGTTTCTCCTGACGGCTTTCTATTAATGCCCGGAACGGAAATATCAACAACGCAAACGGCACCACGTGATGGAATTACATCCGCGGTGCCGTTTATATATCCTACTGCTTTGAACCGGATA
Organism: uncultured bacterium; assembly: GCA_964499565.1. Taxonomy (GTDB): domain Bacteria; phylum Auribacterota; class UBA3054; order UBA3054; family CAZCLS01; genus CAZCLS01. The sequence goes on along the minus strand of CAZCLS010000371.1, from coordinate 3,134 downwards.
CTCCGATACACCTGTCAGAGCGTTTTTTTCACAGGCTTTACCGTTGGCGGTCATGGCAGGATTGGTCGTCAGCCTTTGTGCGTTTGCCAGAGCGGCAGGGCGGCGATTTGTTCAGCGAACATTTTACGTTGCCAGTTACGCACCTCGCCATTCCCCGGCTTAAACAGCTCGATATCGCGCTCATCGGGATTCAGAGCCATTCGTTCCAGACTGACCGCGGGCCACAGTAATGACGGATCAAGCACCATCAGTTCGCCTTGCCTGGTGCGCCAGTTCTTCAATGTTCCCAGCCGGGCCAACGATGCGCGGTTCCACGGGGAACGGAACCGAGTGCTGACGAGGTGAACCGGGTCCGCATTGCGGCCGCGCGCCAGGGCCGCCCTCAATTCACTTTCCGCGCGTGACAACAGCCAGCGGCTCAGGCCCGGCACTTCGGTCAGTTTTCTCTTCGGTTTCATCGCCAGTTCCAGCATCGTCGAAGTATTCATTATTTTGAAAGGCGGCCGGCCGCACTGCAGAGCAATCTGATCACGGAAAAGATACACTTCCCGCAGTACTGCCATCTGGTGCGGTTTCAACGTACGACTACCTTTGACGGTTTTAAAAGCTTCTTCGGGAGGATTAGGCGTCCGGTGCCGTAAATCCTGCATCCGCTCCGCTTCTTCCTGTACCCAGGCCGCCCTATGCAGAACGGTCAACTTGCTCATCAACTCATTGCGGAGACGTATCAAATAGGCAACATCATCCGCCGCGTAGCGCAAAGCATTCTCAGGTAATGGCCGCATGCCCCAGTCCATTTGCTGCAGCTTTTTGCTCTTCTCAAGCTGGACGCCCAGAAACTCCTGCATAACATTCCCCAAGCCTAACCGGCCGGCGCCAAGAAACTGCGCCGCAATCGCCGTGTCAAACAAATTTACTATCCGAACCTTGTAGTCCCGGTCAAGCGATCGGATGTCATAATCACAACTGTGAAATATTTTTTCCACACCTGCATCAGCAAAAATCGTCCGCAGCTCTTTCCCGCTCCCGACCGTCTTGGGATCAACGATTAAGACCCTCTCTGCCGTGGCAAATTGCAGCAGGCAAATGTGCTCGGGATAGGTATGCAAACCGTTCGATTCGATATCTACCGCAATCATTGGCTGAACCATCAGATCAGCAGCTGCTGCCTGCCAGGCTTCCTCGGTGTTTATATAGGTGTATCCGTGCTTTTTCATGTTCTCTTTACTGCGTTCCGTTTATAGTTCCCGTGCGTTAAGTATGCTCATAATCGCTTCAATTGTCGCGCCTGTCGCACCCTGCTGAGTTCTGATATACTGTTGCCCGTTTCTTACCAGTGCCTCTCCCCTGTCGGGATTGACCGTTATATCTATGATCGCTGCCGCCAACTCGTCAGGCGAGTGCACTATCAGCGCGCCTTCCCGCGCCGCTATGTTGTCCGCGATCCCTCTGAAATTTCTGGTATATGGCCCGTACAGCGTCGGCTTCCCCAGGGCGATTGGTTCTATCATGTTCTGCCCGCCGCCCGGAGCGAATAAACTTTTACCAACATAGACAAGCCGGGCCAGGTTGTAAAAGCGCTTCAATTCACCGACTGTGTCCACAATATACACCTGCCCAACCGGATCGGAAAATGTTTCACCCAGGCTTCGCCGGCGCGGCTCGTACCCCCGCGCGCGGACCAGCGCGGCCATCTCTCCTCCCCGCTCGGGATGGCGGGGAACCAGGATCAATGCCATCTCCGGCCGTGAGCGCCGGACCATTTCTATTACGTCCAGCATTACCGGATCTTCCCGCCCGGTTTTTTCAAGAGCAGCGGCTATAAACACCGGAGCGTCCGCCGCCAGCGCCAACTCGGTCAGCAATGCCGCGTCCGGCTTCGATTCGCTGGTTATACTGACTGAATCGAACTTGATATTGCCAAGCACACTGACCGCTTCCGGTGCCGCGCCAAGATCAGTAACTCGCCGGGCATCCGTACCGGTTTGCATGCCAAACAGCCTGAAACGCGACAACACATCCCGGAAAAACGGCCTGACTATCCTGTAACGCCTAAAAGATTTTTCTGAAATCCGGCCGTTTACCATAATGATGGGTACTTGTCCGGCGGAAAGACAATACACGAAATTCGGCCAGATTTCAGTTTCTACTATTACCGCTATGCGCGGGTTGATCATCCTGGTTACCTTACGCATAACCGGATAGAATTCCACTGGAAAAAACAGTAGAATGTCATCCTCATCCAGTTTTCCACGGGCAACCTCATACCCCGTCAAGGTTGTCACACTAACCACAAACCGGAAGGCCGGAACGATCGGCCGCAGATGGCGTATAAGCGTATGCGCCAGCAGAAACTCGCCTACCGAAACGGCATGCAGCCAGATAACCGGCTTTTCACCCAGGCGACGGCGTTGCGCTACGGGTATCCAGCCCAGACGCCGGATAAGGCTGACACGGTACTTCCGGCGCAATAACACATATGGCAGCCAGATCGGGAGCGTCAGGCCCGCCAGAAGTGTTCCGGCTATATTATAGGTTATACCGTACAAAGACATCATTTCCTTCACGTGCATTCATTCGCTTCAAAAAACAGCTACCAGTATATCAGAAAACCGGTGTTTTTGCCAAACCCAATTTCCGCGATAGACGTAGGTTCAGTAGTGCCAGTCTGCTGGTACCGGTACCGGGGGGATGCATACAAGGTTGTCTCAAAATTATAGAAAATGTGGCCAACGGAGATTTCGGCTTTGCCGAAAGAGCCGGTGGATAATAACTATCTGCATGTGGGCATGTTGCATAATCAGTACTGTATAGCTACGAACGCAAAGCAGTATAAAAAATGGTTCGCGAACTAGTTTTGAGACAGCCTTATACAGCTACCCGTCAGAGTTAGATGATATGCGGACTTTTGACGTTCACCCATTGGTCGAGAACATGGGAAAAACATCCGCATCCTTTCACGCACCTGCTGTAGCCGGTCTCGCCGAGGCCGGTAATCGGTAGTCGGTCATCCGTCATCACCCATCATCCATTAACCATCATCCATCATCCATCCGTCAGAAAGACCCCGTCGACCTTGTGTCGGCGGTGAATCAGTTTATCTGACGCAGAAAAGCTCTCCCACACATATTCCG
>CAZCLS010000370.1:0-4771 GCA_964499565.1 uncultured bacterium | reverse complement strand
GCTGCTTCAAAGCTGCTGAGCCGCTCTTTGTGTATTCCTACACCTTTGGTAAAAAACACTCTACTTGGTATCATTGTATTTCCTTATGCTGTATTACGTGTATTAGACAATCAAAATTATAATAGAATTGTTCATAAATGTAAAGAATTTGCTATAATGCAGTAAGGAACACCTGCTAATGCCATGTCATTGAAACGTTCACTGAGTCTTCTTGATGTTTTTTGCATCGCGGCCGGCGCCATGATCAGTTCGGGCCTTTTCATCCTGCCCGGCATCGCCCATGCGCACGCTGGTCCGGCAGTTGTGCTTTCGTATCTCATTGCCGCGCTCCTGGCTATGACCGGCATGTTTTCACAAGCCGAACTTGTTTCCGCCATGCCCAAATCCGGCGGAACCTACTTTTACGTCACCCGCAGCCTGGGACCGGCGGTCGGCATGATTGACGGTCTGATCACCTGGTTCTCGCTATCGCTCAAAAGCGCGTTCGCCCTGGTGGGCATGGCGGCCTTCACCGCTATTGTTGTTCCCTGGCTTAATATTCATTGCATTGCGGTTGGTTTCTGTGTCGTTTTTGTGGCGCTCAACCTTATTGGCATCAAAGAGGCGGGCCGGGCTCAAGTTCTCATGGTTGCCGGTCTGCTTGGAATCCTGGCATTCTATGTTATCAAAGGCATTCCTTCTATTTCCATCGCCTATTTCGAGCCGTTTGCCCCGCATGGTTCAGGCGCCGTGTTTGCCACTGCCGGTTTTGTTTTCGTATCCTACGGTGGTCTTTTGAAAATCGCCAGTATTGCTGAAGAAGTATCCAATCCCAGCCGGGTTATCCCGCTTTCCATGATGCTGGCCTTGTTTGTTGTAAGTTTGATATACATGCTGGTCGTCTTTGTTACCGCCGGCGTACTCGGAAGTGAAAATCTGGATAACTCGCTGACACCACTTTCCGATGGCGCGGCAGTGTTTGCCGGCACTCCCGGCAGAATTCTACTGAGCATCGCCGCGATTCTGGCGTTTGTTTCAACAGCTAATGCCGGTATCATGGCTTCTGCCCGGTATTTGTTCGCATCCAGCCGGGACGGCGGCCTGCCATCGATTTTCAGTAGAATTAACACGCGCTGCAATACTCCCCATGTGGCAATCATTACTACCGGCGCTTTTATACTGGGTGCTCTGTTCCTTGATCTAACCATCCTGGTCAAGGCTGCGTCCGGTGTGCTTATTCTTACGTATATGTTCTCATGCCTCTCGGTCATTATCATTCGCGAGAGCCGGCTGCAGAACTACAGGCCCTGCTTTCACGCCCCTCTCTATCCCTGGCTTCAAATTGCGGGCATCTGCGGCTTTTCCCTGTTGTTGATATGCATGGGCATGACAACCATTCTGATTTTGTGCGGTTTTATCGCCGGGGCATTATTTCTGTACTGGTTTTCAGACCGTATTCAACAGACTCGGGAATATGCCCTGTTGTATCTTATCGAGCGTATCGCTGCCCGGGAAATCACCGACCACACCCTCGAAACCGAACTAAAAGATATTATCCACGAACGTGATGAAATAGTCAAAGACCGCTTCGATTATCTGGTAGAACAAACCGGGTTTATAGACATGTCCGGCCCGCTTTCGCGAGATGATTTGTTTGAACGCGCCGCCCGGGAATTATCGCAGACTCTGCACATTCCCGTTAGTGTCCTTACCGCAAAATTACACGAACGTGAAAACCAAAGCACCACGGCCCTGACTCCCTTTCTTGCCATTCCGCACATTATCGTGCCCGGCGAGCATACATTTTCGCTATTGGGTATACGCTGTTTGGACGGCATCTTTTTTTCAGAAGCCTCTCCCGCGGTTAAAGCAGTTTTTTTCATGGCCGGCAGTCTTGACGAGCGTCCCTTCCATCTTCGCGCGCTCGCCGCTCTGGCTGGTATTGTTCAGGAAACTGACTTCGAATCACGTTGGCTGGCGGCTCGTGACAGCGCTTCATTACGCGATATTCTGCTGTTGGGCAAACGCCGGCGTTACATCAACCATTGATACCTGCCAATGAAATTACATCGTGATCTAGGATTGATGGCGGTTTTTTGTATCGCCTCAGGCGCAATGATCAGTTCCGGGCTGTTTATTCTCCCCGGGATCGCCTTCGCATATGCCGGGCCAGCATTGCCTTTGTCATATTTTTTCGCCGGTATCCTGGCCCTGTTCGGTATGGCTTGCCTGGCGGAACTGATTTCCGCTATGCCTAAAGCCGGCGGGGATTATTTTATTACCGTCAGAACCCTCGGTCCGGCGGTCGGAACGGTCAGCGGCTTGGTTACCTGGCTCTCTCTTTCGCTCAAAAGCGCCTTCGCCCTGGTGGGTGTCATTGCCTTCCTGAAACTGCTCCTGCCGGGCGCGCCCGGGATTGTTTTCACGGCTATCGGCATTATCATTTGCGCATTGTTTGTATGGCTGAATATTGCCGGAGTCAAGGAAGCAGGTGCAATCCAAACGATTCTCGTGGTTGTGTTATTACTCCTGCTCGCCGGCTATCTTATCATTAGCAAACCGGTCGTGTCGGTCTCCAAATTTCAGCCCTTCCTCCCCCGTGGCTGGGCGGCAGTGTTTTCAACCGCGGGTTTCGTGTTTGTCTCATTCGGCGGTTTACTGCAGGTGGCCAGTATTGCCGAAGAAGTTAAGCGGCCGTCCTGGACACTGCCCCTGGGAACATTACTTTCGCTGGGTGTTGCCATCCTGCTATATGTCCTGGCGGTTTTTGCGACAATTGGCGTCATGGACGCCCACACATTACAAACATCCACAACACCGCTTTCGGATGGCGCTGCCGCCGCGTTAGCACTGCAGGGCTTCTCGCCTGCCTGGTGCCGGCTGGGATTCTGGATTATCGGCATCGCCGCGATTATTGCTTTTATCACGACAGCCAACGCCGGTATTATGTCCGCTTCCCGCTATCCATTCTCTCTCAGCCGGGATGGCTTGCTTCCGGGCGTATTCAGTCGCATTCATACGTCCTTCCATTCACCCTATTTTTCTATAATCATTACCGGTCTTGTCATCGCCGTTTCGTTATTTCTTCCCCTCGAAACCCTGGTCAAGGCAGCTTCCAGCGTTATGATTCTGACGAATCTGTTCTGTTGCGCCTCAGTTGTTATTCTGCGTGAAAGCCGGATCCAAAATTACCGGCCATCATTTAAGGTACCGCTCTATCCCTGGATCCCGTTACTCGGCGGCCTCGGTTTTGTCTGCTTGCTGGCCGGCATGGGACGGGCGGCACTGATCACGACGCTTATGCTTGTATTCGGAGGCCTTCTCATTTATTTTATCTATGGTCGCAGACAAGTATCCCGGGAATACGCCCTGCTGCACCTTATAGAACGGATAACCGCTAAGGAACTGACATCCCGCAGCATTGAAAACGAGCTGCGCGACATCCTGCATGAACGCGATGAAATAAAAAAAGACCGCTTCGACCACCTGGTGGAACAAGCTGCCGTGCTTGATCTGCCCGGCCGCGTCAGCGCCGAAGAATTGTTTACAAAGGCCGCCGGAATTATGGCCGCGCCTCTCACGTTACCCGTGCAGGATTTCGCCCGCAAGCTTCTGGATCGCGAGCAGCAGAGTTCTACTGTTCTTTCTCCCTTCCTGGCGATACCTCATCTGGTCGTTGATGGTTCCCATTCTTTTGCCCTGCTGATCGCGCGCAGTTCTGTAGGCATCTGGTTTTCAGACCGGTTTCCGGCAGTCCATGCCGTGTTCATCCTGGCCGGTACTCTTGATGAACGCCAGTTTCATCTGCTTGCGCTGGCTGCCGTAGCCGGCATTGTTCAGAATCCCTCGTTCGAACAGTACTGGCTCCAGGCCCGCACCGAACAGGATTTACGCGATATTCTGCTGCTCGGTAAACGCAAACGTTTCATAATGTGATATAATATCAAACACTTGTTCCTTTGTAATCTTCAGGATTCTTTTGTATGACTGTATGGTTTTCTCAGCTTAATCCGGTCATTCAGGCCCTTCTGGCTACCTGTTTCACCTGGTTTGTAACCGGCCTGGGCGCCAGTCTGGTCTTCTTTTTTAAAACTATTAACCGTAAAGTTCTGGATGGTATGCTGGGATTTGCCGCCGGAGTTATGATTGCTGCCAGCTTCTGGTCTCTGCTGGCACCCGCGATTGTTATCGCCGAAAGCAATTCCGCTCTGCCGGCCTGGCTGGTTGTCGCTATCGGATTTTTAGCCGGTGGTGTGTTTTTGAGGATAGTCGACTTAATCCTGCCCCACCTGCATCCCGGTTTCCCGATGAGCAAAGCCGAAGGTATTCACACAAGCTGGCAGCGTTCCGTCCTGCTTGTGCTGGCAATAACACTGCACAACATTCCCGAAGGCCTGGCGGTCGGTGTTGCCTTCGGCGCGGTTGCTTCCGGCATGGAACACGCTTCGCTCGGGGCCGCTATAGCCCTGGCTCTGGGTATCGGTATTCAGAATTTCCCGGAAGGTACCGCCGTCTCCGTACCCCTGCGCCGCGAAGGCATGTCGCGCGGGAAAAGCTTCTGGTACGGGCAGCTGTCGGGTATTGTCGAGCCAATCGCCGGCGTTATCGGCGCCGCGGCGGTAATGAGCATGACCGCCATTCTGCCGTATGCCCTGGCCTTCGCTGCCGGTGCGATGATTTTTGTCGTTGTTGAAGAACTGGTGCCGGAATCACAACTCTCCGGCAACAGCGACATCAGCACTATGGGCGCCATGATAGGCTTCGCCGCCATGATGATGCTGGATGTCGCCCT
>CAZCLS010000369.1:0-4787 GCA_964499565.1 uncultured bacterium | reverse complement strand
TAAAACAACAAAAAGGACGGTAAACCAGAGTTGTAATTCGGGAACATAATAAAAACTGCTGGTAAAGAAATTAGCCAGGAACGTCATCAGGGCAATAGCCAGAAATGCCAGGCCGAGTGCTTTGGTATGTTTAGCGGATTGGGGAGCGGCAAACAGGTTCCAGCTGAGAATGATCGCCTGGGCATAGATGAGCAGAAGAACCAGCAGACCGGGCACACCGGTTTCAGCATAGACATCAAGATAAAGGGAATGGGCGAAAGCGGTTTTATAACTGTCGCGGGGATTTTTAACACTTTTATAAAGTTTATCGAACGTGCCGATACCCGCGCCAGCCAGAGGATAGCGGCAAATGACACGGGCCGCTGCGGTCCAGTGATAACCGCGATACGAAAACAGTTCGTCCATTTTTTCGCGGCTGAAATCAAAATTTTTAAGGCCTTGGGAATACCGTGATTTTGCAACAGCGGGCCAGAGGGTCTGACCGGGCAGGCGGAGGGTATTGCCGGGAGCCAGGAACAGCACGATAATCAGAAGCGCCAGAGCCAGCAGGCGGACTTTCGTGGTGTTGATAAAGCGGGAAAAGGTCGTGATAAAGACCAGCAGGGCCAGGACCAGCAGGAGGGCGAACATGGCGGTTCGCGTGCTGGTAAGGATCAGACCGACAATGCTGATCAGACCGCCGCAAAAGATAACCAGGCGTTGATAGAGTTTTTTAAAGACATAAGGCAGCGTCGCGCACAGAATAACCAGGGCGGCAAAATAAAGGGCGGCTGAATCAGGGCCGTTAAGAGTGGCGTTAATACGTTCGAAGAACCAGTTGACGCCAACCCAGCGGAAGCCGGTTTGGCGTTGAATAATGCCATAGATACAGACCAGGCAGCCGGATGAGAGGATAAGCCAGAGCGCGGTACGGATATCACGCCGCAGCCGCAGGGTCGAGGCAACCATATAAAAAGAAAGAATGATCAGAAAAAACTGCCAGGCGCGGGTAAAGCAGAGGTAATTATCAAACAGGGTAAAAAACGGCGCGGCTGCCAGCTTGCTGAGGGCATCGGGATAAAAACCGGGAGAAAACACATTGTTGAACCTGAACCAGCCAAGCGGCAGAGACAGCAGCACAACCGCGGCGAAAGAAAGCATCGCGGCATCGACCGGCGTAGCTATGCAATAGATATCAGGGTGTTCATCGGTAATAGGTTTATGCCAGATATAATGATGAATCCAGGAGGTAAACAGGGCGCTGAGCATTATGGCATTGACACTGAATCCCGGCCATTCCAGCTGCAGGATCTGGGTCATGGTATTAAACAGGGGAATACAGAATATATAGAAAAACACGGCCAGTTTAAAGCGGTACCATGCCAGGCAAAGCATGAAGAGGGTGGCGCCGATAACGATCGTTTGCAGAAAAGAATTTGACTGCCAGATGAAACAAAAAGAATACGTGGCGGTAAAAGGCAGAATAACCAGCGAGAGCACACTTTTCGCAAGCAGTGTCCGCAGCGGATAGGGTGAGACGGCGTAAGGGGCGGGAGCGTTCATGATGACGTTCCCCGTACAAAAGTAAGAATAGCTGGTTCAAGCACGCGCCAGTCCAGGTTCTGCTGAACCCAGGCGCGGCCGCGTTGGGCATAATAGCGGCGTTGTTCGGCATCGTTAACCAGGGAGAACAAGGCATCGGGAAATGAGTCGAGCGAATCAGCGACCAGGGCTGCATCGGCCTGTTTGAGCAGGGCGGGATAATCACCGACATTGGTAACGGCAAGGGCCCGGCCGCAGGCCAGGTAATCGCCGATTTTATGGGGGAAGCGGGCGGTGTTGGCGACACTGGGTTCCATCGGCAGGGCGAAAACGTCGGCCGCGGACAGAAACAGGGGCAGCTCCTCATCGCTGCAGCGTCCCGTGGCATGGAAGAGCGGGGTCAGGCCGCGCGAATCAATCAAGCGGCGCTGGGCCTGGGATGGTGCGCCGACAAACAGGAGGCGGGTACCCGGCAGCCGCTGATGCACGCGGGCGAAGGCATCAACCAGGTGTGGAAAAGCCGCCCCGTCATTGAGCGCGGCGACCAGAACGGCATCGAGATCGATACCGAGCCTGGCGCGCGCGGTTGAAACGGGAAAGGGTTTCATATAGTCGCTATCGATGCCTTCAGGAATACGGGCCAGGCGTTCGGCGGGAATACCGAGCGAACGGGCGCGTTCGTACAGGGGGGTGCTGATAACGCTGACGCGGTCGGCTTTGAGGCGAATGCGTTCTTCGCGGCGCCGGTCCCAGGCATGGGCCAGGGAAGAACCTTTAAAGACGTTAGCGGCGCCGGCATACCAGTCGCACCAGTCGGAGAGGAGCAGCTGCGAAGAACGCCGGCCGGCATAGACGGGCCAGGCGACATTCGGATGATATTCGAAGGCATACAGAATGTCATAATCAGCGGAGCGGATTTCGTGCCAGCGCCAGGCGATATCAAGCCAGTTGGAGCCGTAACCGGGCATGCAGTAATAACCCCAGTTCGGTCCGGCGGAAACAGTCAGGTTGGATTCAACCGTCGTGGAACGGGTCCAGCGCCGGTCGCGCGAGACGGTGCAGAGCGTAACCTGGTGACCGTTTCGGGCGCAGACGCGGCCGAACCAGAGGGCGCGATAAAAGGTGCCGCAGCCAAGAAGATTCGCGTTAAGCATAAGAATACGCATAGACTGGGGCTTACGGTACGGCGGCCGGCGGCGAGGACTCGGGAGAGGACTCGGCCGGTGTTTCGGTTAAGAGGTAGAGCAGCATAATGCCGGGGATCATCCAGACCACGGGACTGATATCCATGGCAGTAAAGCGCTGGGTAAAAAATGATGTAACAACATGATACCCGAAGCAGAGAATCAGGCCCATCATTTCATAATAGTGATTGGTAAATATATGGCGATGCAGATAGCGGAGCGCGGGCACAAAGACGGTAGCCAGGAACCAGATAAAAACAATCAGGCCGGGGATGCCGGTATAACGGGCGATTTTAAGATATTCATTATGAGGGGCGACATATTCATGATGTCCGGGAACATAAAAGCGGGGCATGGATCCGAGCGGCCAGCCGACGAGGGGATGATAGGAAATATCTTCCAGCATCTGGGTCCAGGCATAAATGCGCCAGCGGGCGGAACCTTCCTGGGTATTGAAGGTAACCTTGAAGCGGCCGAGAAGACTGGTGTTATAACGTTCGATATAGAAAGAACCGGCGAGCAGGAAAAGCATAGCACCGAAGAGGGTCATAAAAACGATGAGAATGATTTTGCGCTGAAACTCGACTAAGGTTATCAGGCCGGCGGAACCGGCTATCAAACCCAGCCAGACACTGCGGGCGGAGCACAGGATCGCAGCCAGCAGGCACCAGACCATGCCGATCACAGCCGGGATTTTGAAGGAGCGGATCGTGCGCAGAACGCTGAAACCGTAGAAATACACCATGACGAGGAAGGAGCCGGTTGTGGCGCTGATCATGGACGTAAAGCGCAGGTCTGAACGGCACCAGTCGGAAAGCCAGGGGACGTTGAATTTTGTGACGGCAAACTCTATGACGGCCATAATTGAAACCGCGCCGAAATAAAACAGGTACACGGGCGTAAGCTGGGAGGGATTGTCATACAGGAGCGGGATGGCAACCATCATGCCGATGGAGAGGACTGTCCGATACTGATTGAAGGCGGCCTGGCCGTAGCCATGCATCAGGCCGTTAACAAGGGAAAAGGTCATACAGCCGACAAAAACAAGCAAAGCGATATTCAGGCAGCGGGTAATCGGGCGGCGGCGGTGGATCACCGCGGCGCCATACAGCATCAGGAGAGTGATTTCATAATATTTGATATTAATGGCGCCGCCTAACTCAAGATTGCCCAGGCTGAAATTACGGGAAGGGTCGATCAGGGTAAACAGCAGAACAAAAACCAGCCAGCGCGGACGGAAGAGCACTAACAGAAATTCAAGGATAAAACCTGCGCCGATAATATAATTCATACGTTTATTCTGTCTCCTTAATCGATTGAGGCAATGGTTTAATAATCCGGGCGGGATTGCCGCCCGCAACGCAGTCGGGGGGAATTGAGCGGGAGACAATGCTGCCTGCCGCGATAACGGAATTTCTGCCGATAGTCACGCCTTTCAAGACAATCGCGTTCATGCCGATCCAGACATTATCCTCGATAATAACGGGAGCACAGCCGATATCGTCCGGGTTGGTATTATAGCGGCGTCCGGCAGGATTGAGGGAATGAAAATCATAATCGGTAATGGTAACATTCGCGCCGATAAGGCAGGAGTCTCCGATAGAAATAAGGCTGGCCGCGCAGATACTGGCGCCGCTCAGGCCGGAATGACTGCCGATCCGGATGCGGCTGCCGGGGCGCAGCGTGGAAAGGATGACGGGGTGATACACCCCCAGGGGATTTCCGGCGCATGCAGAGCACAGCACGACATGCCTTCCGAGTTCGATGGCACTGCCGGGCGTTCGGGCAACGCGGGGCAGACCGTAGGCGATCAGGTGAGAGCCGACGGAAACGCCGCGGGCCCGCAGAAGAGCGGCAGCGACTCGGGAAATGAAAGAGCGATAGATACCCATAGCTTATGGTTCGACGGGAAGGTATCCCCGGCTGATGGTTAAATTAGTCCACATGTTCCACCAGCCGGTCTGTTCCTGCATGCGGCGGGTGAAATCGGCATTCTGCTTGATATAGCGTTTGAACAAGGCGATCATATCCGTGATATCCTTATCATTGCCTGATTCGGCAATACTATAGGAGTAGCGCGTG
>CAZCLS010000368.1:0-4811 GCA_964499565.1 uncultured bacterium | reverse complement strand
TATGTTGATGCTCTGGCGATTCATGATCTGTATATTTCCGTTCTGCAGGACACCAACGGAATGTATTACCTGCTTGATCCAGCTATAGGAACGAATGAACTGACGGCGTTAAAGCAGGGATTACCTTTTTCGGGAGACAAGGGAAATTCTGAAGCCGAAACAGGAAACGACTCGAAAAAGCAAACCAAACCGGTCACACAAGTCCGCATACCTCAGATACTGCTTGATAATATCGATATCGTTATCAGTTCTCGTGAAACACGGCAAACGCTGTTTTCATTTGATGATATCTTCTTCAGCTTGAAAAACATATATCTGCCAGTAACCAACAATACCGGCATCAGCAGCGCGGACATACATGTGGGAATCAACGGAGATACGTCTCAGTATGTCAGTGTGTCAATGCGTGCCAGAACGCTGCCCGCCGCGTTGTTCCTCGATGCCCATGTGGAAGCAGCGCACATTAACCTGCACACCCTGAATCAATTTAACTCGCTATCGCCGCCGGCTGCGGCGACCAATCAAATCATCACGCATAATCTGCTGGACCTGATTGGGGCGGGGACGCTGTTTTCATCGCACTGGAACCGGGTGAATGCCGCCATCAGCCGGGAAGTCAGCGGCTTAACGTCCAACACGGCGTTCCGCTCGTTTTTCGCTCTTGACGACCGGACCAATCAATCCTTTCGTCAGTACCTTGCTTCGCCTGCCGGGTCAAACATCGCCTTCGGTAGTGTCCTCGACGTTTGCCTGTCGAACAACATGTTTCAACCGGGATTGTTCCAGGTGCGGTTTACGCGTGAGAGCGCGATGAGAGATTCACTGATATTCACCTATGCTATAACAAACACGCCGGACGTGCTTGTTTCGCAACCACAACCATAACCAACAGCTTCCAGGGAGACATGAAAATAGGATATCACGGCTTTGCGTTCCCCGAAGGGAAAACACGGTATAACGACCAGAAACTTATCGCCTTGAGAGACAAACTGGATCCCGATAAGTTTTCACCGTTTTTCGCCGAATTCATTAGCGCCGAATTCGTTCAGTGCGATGCGATTCTGATTGCGAAAGAGGATGTGCTGGAACTGCTGATTCACGATATCGAAAAATGCGAAACCCGCCTGGAGCGAACAGTTGATGAGACCGAACGTGAGCTGCTGTGGAAATGCCTGCAGCACCTGGAACAGGAACAATCCCTGTTTACGGGAACATTTACTGAAAAGGAAGAAGAATATCTGCAGGCCTTCGGCCCGTTAAGCTGGAAGCCGACCGCTGTGATTGATACGCAGCCGGAAACTGATGAAGCGATCGCGCTGATGCTTAAAACAGCCGGCATCATGTTCTTTTATACCGCCGGCAAGAAAGAAGTGCATGCCTGGCCGATCAGAGAAAACGCGACTGCGCTCGAATGCGCCGGGAAAATTCATTCGGACCTGGCTCGTGGATTCATCAAGGCTGATGTTGTGCTGTTTGATGATTTCATGTCGGTGTTCAATATGCAGGAGGCGCGGCAGAAAGGCTTGGTCAAACTGGTTGACAGAGACTATACGATTCCGGACAGCGCTGTTATTGAAATACGCTTCAATGTGTAATTGCAAAAACAGGCCGATTTTGCTATAGTAAAGCGGCTATGCATAGTATGGGCGTTTAGCTCAGTTGGTTAGAGCGCTGTCTTCACACGGCAGAGGTCACAGGTTCAAATCCCGTAACGCCCACCATCCCTCCTCTCTTGGCCGCAAATAATCAATACGCAGACGGTCGACAGGCATCCTGCGCATCTGAAAAAACAATAAAGCTTGACATAATGGCGGATATGTGGTAATATAATACCAGTTTACCAAACGACTCTGTTGCGCATGCAACAGGTTCCCCGGCAGCGGCGGATGCATCGTGCATCCGCCGCTTGCATGTATAATGCCGACGCACATTGTTAAGGAAGCTGAGATTTCTATTTGTTGGCAACAAATTTAGGGATTATCTTGACCCGGGAACTGATTTATGGTACTATGATTGAGAATTATGCCTTTGTGATAAGGTGAAAGTATAAGGTTTTTAAATGGTACGGTAATCGAAACAAGAAGAGTACACCATGAAAAAAATAATCTGTATTGTACTTGCTGTGTGCGCTGTTCAGGCGGCTCTGGCCGTAACACCGGATACGTTTGTATGGGCTCGTGCGACCGGGTGGGCCTGGGATACCAACTTTGTCTGGAGACCATCCCTGCCTGAAAACACCAATCGCTTTCCCAATATACCCGGAGATATTGCCATCATTCCGGATATAAAAACCAATTCGGCCGGTAATTACCAGATTTGGCCCAACCAGTTTTCGGTCTTTTTTACGACCATGGGCGAGTTTCATCTCTGGGCCAGCAACTCACTGACCTTCGGAACAACCCTTGGTTCCCCCAACGGCATAATTTTCACCAACACGTCCGGGTTGTCACACCTGACACTGACCAATAAAATCTCGGATGATTGGTGGGGACATCAGTTTTCATTACGGTTTGATACCATTTATATTCTCAGCAACGACCTGCAGCTGACCTGCACCAGTCCTCCCGATGAAGTCGGCGACCGGGATTACGCGGTTATCTGGTTCGTTGACGACCTGCAGGCCTTCGGAGACCATTCAATGATCAAGGAAGGCGAGGGACGCTGGATCGTCGGCACACCGTATTCCGGCGGCGGCTATTCACTGCCGCGCATCGAGACGACCAAACCTATATATATAAACAACGGCTGGCTTGAGGTAAACACCGATGCCGTAATCATGCCGCCGATCTTTCTGAATTGGGATGGCGGAGATAAACAGGGAGTGTTCCGGCCCTATGATGTCGGTACCCGGTATTGCGACTTGGTATTTAACGGCGGGGTGTATATCAATAATTACTCCGGCAATGATTTTGCCACTAACACCGGTAATGTAACCGTGCGCGACCAGGCCGACTTCTATTGCTCGTATTATGGCACCACGCCGGGCGGCGATATTCGCTCCACGATCATCGATGGAGCGGTGGCCGGAACCAACTGGGTCGTGCGCCGTTGGGGCGGACCGATGTACATCAATGGCGACATTTCTCCCGGGCTGGGACCGGACGGACTGGCGCCGATGGCTATGGCCGATGGCCCATATCTCGGATTCCTTGGTTTTTACAGCGCCCCGACCGATGAAGAGGAGACCGAGCCGAGTAGAGAATTCCGGATCGGCAGTCCCAACGCGCAGTCGGATCTGCATATAGAGATAGACGGGAATGACAGTGACTATCTGATAACCCAAGATTTGACCAATTTCCCGCTGAACAACATCAATCTGCATCTCTATATCACTAATCCCGAACCGTCCGCCACCAATCTTATCTGGTGGTCATGGGAAACCATTACCGGTGAATTCAACAGCATTACTCTTCACCCATCCGACGCGCAGGCAACGATTATCATGTATGATAATGCCATTGAAGTTACTGGAACCCGGCTGCCCGGCGATTTTACGGTAACACCGCTGCAGCTTGAATTCACCGTGGGCGAAACGCAGAAAACCGTTACAGTATCATCCGATACGGAAGCAACCGTCACGATCGCTGCGCTGGCTGATGCCACCAACTGGATCAGTGTACCGGCCCAGGTAATCATTTCAAACGGCTTCCCGGCCGATGTCGCGATCACCATCCCCGTGGATGCCATGGACGGCAGTACCGGAATGGTCAGGTTTACCAGTGTTGAACAGCCGAGAGTGTTGTTCGATGTACAGGTTACCGTTATTCCGGAACCGATTCTGAGCGCGCTGCTGATACTCGGCGCGGCGCTGCTGCTCGGTAAACAGCGTTCATAACAGTTCATCAACAAGATTAAGAGACAGAGCTCCGGCTCTGTCTCTTTTTTTGCTGATACAGTATACCCGGAAAAACTATGAAGATGATTATAGCTGGTATTGCGGCAGTCTGGTTATGCGCGTGCGCAAAACCCGCGGATGAGCAGACCGCCAGTAGTGAGTCGCGTCGCGTGCCACAAACAGATCAGCAGACTGCAGTGCAGCCGAGGGAACTCAGCAGCTTCGCGGACAAGCCGGGAATGGCGGCGACGGCACCGGTGGAAGACACTCTTGGCGCGCAATCCATGAGTATTGCTGCCGCCACAGGCGCCGCAGTGGTTATAATTGAAAATAGTTCCAGTCGGATGGCGCAGGAACGGTACGCGGATAAGATAACGCGGTTTGTTCCCGATCCCGAGCGTGAGAAACGCAACGCGGAATATTCGACCGAGCCGCGCGAAAAATACGCTGAAGGATACAACCGGCCTGTAACGGGAGGAACGGTACGGGCGGCAACCGGGGCAGACACGACAAATGAAGCAGAACCGGCGAAGTGATAGCGCATGAATTCACGGGTTGAGAAAGCCGCTGGAAAAGAAATTCGTGTGAGTTTAAAAAAGTGCTTGACATTTGGGAATAAAAAGAATATACTATTGACGTCTTCATTGAAAAGCATGCGCGAACCACGGGATTAACGTGAGGGAACGCAGCCGGGGAAGGAAACGTGACCACAGGGAGCGGAAAATGAGGACTTGACAAACACCGGCAATTTTAATACAATAATTGCCGCAAAGGGGTTTTTTACCCCTTTTAACATTGATCTTTGACAATCGGAAAACAGTATGATACGCCAAGCGAGTGCGGGAACATCCATAGCAATATGGACCCGACCAAGCTAAGAGAGTATCTGTCGGGTGCAAACCCGGCAGACCCTATATTTTTACGGAGAGTTTGATCCTGGCTCAGAACGAACGCTGGCGGCGTGGATTAGGCATGC
>CAZCLS010000367.1:0-4824 GCA_964499565.1 uncultured bacterium | reverse complement strand
CCGTTTGTCGATATCACGACCACGCCGACGTTTGTCAGCTATGACATAACCTCATGGATAATAGCGGGAACAAATAATATTCATGTCGTAGGCGGGATGACAATACACAATGCCAGCAATGGGGATACGGAGTATTTCAGCGCGAGTCTGCAATGGACAGCGCCGGCGATGGGATTACGGCCGGGAGCGAATGTATTCTATGTGGTTGGGACTAATGCGTTAGGAGAGACAGCCTGGGACAGTGTTGTCATAACGCGCGGATGTCCGGGGACCGGAGAACCGCATCTTGACATCACGACGACGCCGACATTTGTTACTTATGATGTAAGCGCGCTGCCGGTAGCCGGCGTGAACAACATGCATGTCGTAGGCTATATGGTGGTGTCGAACGGAGCGAACCACGAAGTCGGGATACTGGGCGCGGCGTTAAGCTGGGTAACAGCGCCGGTAAGGCTGGAAGTGGGAATGAACGAGATTTTTGTGACGGGAACGAACCTGTTGAACAAGAGCGTTACCGACAGTGTCGGTATAGAGCGTGGTGGTATTGGGACCGGGGAACCATATGTCGACATAACCACCACGCCCACGTTTGTAACGTATGATGTGCAGCAGTTACCGGTAGCCGGTACAAACAATATGCATGTCATGGGAACGATGACGGTATCCAACGCGGCCAATGGAGCAGTAGATACGTTTGCTGCAGCGGCGGCATGGACAACGCCGGCGATGCCATTGGCAGTGGGAGACAATCTGATAATAGTAACCGGAACGAACCTGCTGAACAAAGTGTCAAGCGATCGGGTGTTGATCAGACGGGGCGGAATAGGAACGGGCGAACCGTATGTGGATATAACGACAACGCCGACGTATGTGACGTATGATGTCAGCGAATTACGTGTAGCCGGCACAAATAACATACATGTGGTCGGGACGATGTTCATGGTGGTATCGAACGCTGCCAATGGGCAGTACGCGACGTTTGACGCGGCGCAGAGCTGGATAACACCGCCGGTTGCACTGGAAGTAGGGGAGAACCTGGTGATCGTGACGGGAACGAATCTGCTGAACCGGTACTCCTGGGATAGCGTGGTGCTTACACGGGGAATACCCGGAACGGGAAGGCCGTATGTCGATATAACGAACGGTCCTCGATTTGTAACGTATGATATAACCGAGCTTGCTGTTGCAGGGACAAACAACGCAAATGTTGTTGGAGAGATGTCGGTATCCAATGCCGCAAATGGGTCTTCTCGCATGATCCCTGCCTCAGCAAGCTGGGCAACACCAAAGCTGGCGTTAGCGGTAGGAATGAACCTGATAACGGTAAGCGGAACCAACATGTATGGCGAGAGTGCTGAAGACGAGGAAGCGATAATACGGGGAGGGATCGGCACCGGGCGACCGTTTGTGGATATAACATCAACGCCGGAATTTGTCACGTACGATGTAAAATACTGGTCGGTATCGGGCACGAACAACATGCATGTGGTAGGCAGCATGACGGTATTGAACGCGGCGAACGGAAAGACACAGCAATTCAGTGCGCGCACGGGCTGGACCGCACCGGCGCTGGAGTTGCAGCCGGGAGCGAATACGTTCATAGTAACGGGAACGAATGTGTATGGCAGGGAGTCGAGTGACAGCGTGGTAATAACCAGAGGCTGCATAGGAACCGGGGAACCGAAGCTTGACATAACCACGACGCCGACATATGTAACGTATGATGTGAGCCGGCTGCCGGTAGCGGGGACGAACAACGTGCATGTGATGGGATACATGGTGGTATCGAACGGAGCGAACCATGCCGTGGGCATCCTGGGCGCTGCGTTAAGCTGGGTAACCGCGCCGGTAGGGCTGGAAGTCGGTCTGAACGAAATCTTTGTAACCGGGACGAACCTGCTGAATAAGACTGTCAGCGACAGTGTGGTACTGGAGCGCGGCGGAATAGGCACCGGGGAACCGTATGTCGATATAACCACGACGCCGACATATGTGACGTATGACATAAGCGAACTGCCGGTAGCGGGAACGAACAACATGCATGTGATGGGAACGATGACGGTATCGAACACGGCCAATGGAGCGGTGGATACATTTGCGGCGGCAGCCGCGTGGACAACACCGGCGATGCCGTTGGCAGTGGGAGACAATCTGATAGTAGTCAGCGGTACAAACCTGCTGAACAAAGTGTCAAGCGACCGAGTCATGATCAGGCGTGGCGGGATAGGGACGGGCGAACCGTATGTGGACATTACGACCACACCGACGTTCGTCACGTATGATATAAGCGAGCTGGCGGTAGCAGGCACGAACAATATACACGTCATGGGCATGATGACGATGGTGGTATCGAACGCGGCTAATGGACACTATGCCACCTTCAATGCAGCATCGAGCTGGGAAACGCCGCCGCTGAAACTAGCGGTAGGGGAGAACCTGGTAGTAGTAACCGGGACGAACCTGCTGAACAAGTATGCCAGCGACAGCGTGATCATCACCCGCGGCGGACCTGGGACGGGCAGACCGTATGTGGATATCACGAACGGGGCCCGGTATGTGACGTATGATGTCACGGAACTTGCTGTTGCAGGGACAAACAACCTTAACGTGGTTGGTGAGATGTCGGTGTCCAATGCCGCTAATGGGCTTTCTCACGTGTTCCCTGCAACAGCACCCTGGACAACCCCGGCACTGCCACTCAACGTTGGGTCGAATGTATTCATCGTAACCGGCACGAATGTGTACGGCGAGCAGGCAACCGACAGTGAAGTGATCGTGCGGGGCGGGATCGGCAGCGGGATACCGTTTGTCGATATAACCAACATGCCCGCAACGGTTGATTTCTTCACGCTGGCGTATGCGGTGGGAGGCAGTAACAACCTGCATGTCGTCGGGACGATGCAGGCGGTTAACACCGCCAATGGGGAAGAGGGAACATTCGCGGCTGAAACGTACTGGACGGCGCCGGCCCTGGCGTTGAATGTCGGTGCGAACCTGATCAGAGTATACGGCACGAATATGTTCGGCGAAGTAGCCTGGGATGAGGTGGTTATCACGCGGGAGATGTGGTGTGAGCCGAAACCGGATGTCGTGATAACGACCGAGTCAAGTTTCGTCAAGCATACCGTAAGCGAGATGGCGGTAGCGGGATACAATAATGAAGCGGTCGTGGGCGGTATGTGGTTAGTGAACCTGGCCAATCTCGAAACGCACAGTTTTGCCGCCGCGCCGGGATGGGAAACACCGTCAGTGAAACTCGACTACGGCATGAATGAAATCCAGGTGTACGGCACCAACGCCTACGGGACGATGGATATGGACAAGGTCATGCTGGTACGGGAAGAGCCGGGAACGAATTACCTTGAAATCGTGCAGCCGAACCATGGAGACAATTACCAGATTTATATCGGCGCGCATGAAACGAATTTCACGGGCATAGTGACCATGCAGCCGCAGTACCTGTACTGGAGCAACACGCTGACGAAAGCCAGCGAAGTGCTGGACAACCTGAGAGTATTCGAATTCAGCGCGTTCCTGGGTCTGGGCTTCAATACGATAATCGTGGAAGCGGTAACGACCAACGGCATGCTGCTGAGGGACGAGATGACGATAATCGTGAACCGGCCGCCGGATGATCCGGATGCGGATATATTAGCGGTATGGCCGGAACTGATCGGAGCGACGCAGACCGGGACGGTAGAGTTCATAGCCAAGGTAGACGGTGAGTACACGATCTACAGTGTCCTGAGCTCGAATGAGACGCAGGCGATAGCGACAGGGGTATGTTCGGCCGGCTGGAACCTGGTAGAATTCTACGGTGGAGATCTGCCGAATCAGATCGCGTCCAGACTGCCGAACCCGCTGATAATGACCATAAACGCCGGCCAGCCGGTAGCGGTAGGATTAGTGCAGGTAGTACCCGACCTGAAGATCGGCAAGAAACAGTATAACCAGGATTTGGATAATGACCTGATCCAGGTACAGGTGGTCAGTAAGGCCACACCGCGGGTAACCGCTTTGGGCCGGACGATATTTATAGAGAACGGCGGAGCGGATGACAAGGTCAAGGTGAAAGTGAAATGGGCTAAGGATACCGGCAACCGCACGGCACGTATCTGCGGCTTGTTCAGCGATGGAGGACTGAAACAGGTGAATATGGTCAGCACATTAGACCGGCTGGAAGCGGAGGGCATGGTAAAAGCGGTCAAGCTGAAACTAGGCTCGTTAGGCGCGGTGAACCGGTCGATACTGGATTATCTGCGGTTCAGAACGTACTATGACAAGACAATCATCAAGGTGAAGGGCGGTAATGTAAACGCCAACATGGTGGTTAATCCGATGTCAGCCAGTGGAGCGGACGGGACCGGAGGGTTGAAAGCGATGATGATAATCGGCGGCAATTACGGCATCGAAGGAACCAGCCGGTGGATGAGAGCGAAATCGGTCGCGAAAGTGCTGGTAAAGGATAAGAAGAGCTCCAGCGGGAAGAGCACAGGCGGAGAATTCGCTTATTACAGCATGTATCTGAGTGGCGAATACCTGGCAGGCAAGGGAGTCAGCATACAGAAAATGCTGGTGAACACATTCATAGACACAGCGACAGTCGAGAGCCAGACCAAGATAGTGTGCGGATATGACAGTGCCATCAGCGATCCGCGCAAGGTACTGGACTGGACCGACAAACCGGCCAAGTATTCAATCGGGAAACTGCAGATCAAGGGATTGGTACTTGAAGGCACCTTCGTACTCGACACGGTACCGGCAAAAACAGTTATCCCGCCGGTAAACGAAGCGGTCTGGATAATAAACGGCAAAAAGCAGTAA
>CAZCLS010000366.1:2651-4845 GCA_964499565.1 uncultured bacterium | reverse complement strand
GTATCTATCACTATCTGCTCTGCCGACCGCAATTCCAGCGTCTCGCCATTTTTGCTGAGCTTGAAATCTGTATGCACATACTCACCCCATTGCTCCGGTTCCGCGTCCGCCCAGATCAGGAGAAAATCATGCCCGCCTATCTCTACTCCGGCCGGGATGTTCCAGGTGTTGGCACTGTCAGATACGCTCCATCCGCCGATAGTAACCGGTTGGCTTTCTGCATTGTATAATTCAATCCAGTCTTCATAATCCGCGTCAGCGGGGTCTGGTACTACTGAATCGTTATCCGCCATCCATTCATTGAACACTATTCGCGGTGTCTCTACCGCCCCGCTGTTCGGCGCTCCCGGCGTCGGGGTCGAAAATTGCCGGCGCGCCACGCTGTACCCGTCCGGATATGATCCGTATGACCAGTCCGATTGAACAAACGGGTAATACATGTGATCAATGATGACAGGCCCGTTTTCCGCCATTCTGCCTATCGCTATAAAATTACTGGATGATCCCGGCGAAAAATTCACATGCGGTTCAATTGCTTTAGAATCTCCCGGAGAATTGTCAAGCCATACGACTAAAAAGCCGTTGCTGCTTATCTGTGTCTCTGCCGGAAATGCCCATTTCGTAAGGTCGGAAAGGTCGTCTGTTAGATAATAATCAGTTAATACCGGCGATGGCGCTTCGAATATTCCCTTCAGATATACATTGAAACTGATGTCGGAACTTGTCGGATCACTCTGGTGTACTTCTACCGCGATAACATTCGTACCGTCCAGCAAATCCGAAGGTTGAATATAGCTGATATACACTTCATCCTCTGCGTCACCTGCCACGCTGCCGGAAGCATATTCATCATATCGCACTTCCCCTTCCGCCATGTTGTCGCGCCGAACCGCTGTGCCGTTTATGTATACTATCGCGCCGTCATCCCGCACCAACCCCATTTCAAGCGAAGTAAACTGTTCTGGATTATCAATGACAATTGTTTTCCGGAAATATGTGGTGGGATACTTGTCACTTGAATTCGATCCATAGCTTACCACCGTTCGCTCATCACCGTCGCCATATCCCAGTTCTGCCTGGCCGCTTTTCCATCCGCTGTCATTAAATTCCGGTTCCCGCCACACAGTTCCCTGGTCGCTGCCGTTGTCCAAATATCGCCAGGTTGAGTTAAGCGGCAGCAGGCTGATTTCTTCCGTCGCTATCGATACCGGGCTGAAACACACCAGCTCTACCCACGCGTCATGCTGCCCCTGGCTGTCGGTTATACCGCTGCGGTTGTCAGTCTGGATTTCATTCAGCCAGAGCTCGGGAAAAGGCGGTATAACCGCCGCTATAGCATTGGCTCTACCCGGCGTAAACGGGGCTTCCATACTCGCTGCCCAGTTCACCGCGCGCCGGTTGTCCCGTAATGCGTCTAACAGCTGAAGCGAAGGCCCATACCCGTCCGCGGATGCCGGCCAGGGTTCTTTCGTTTCATATGCCACTATGTCATTTGTCTTCCCATCCGCGGTATAGAGTACTAACGCTTCACCTCCATTACTCAACTTTCCGTTATAGCTACCCAGTATCCGTGGTGCAGTGCCATACTCATTTTCAAACACAAGCCGGTCACTCACTACTACTCCATAATCCAACGGTCCGAGCACTGCCCCGGCATTCCACTGCACCTCTATTCCTTCAAAACGGTAATTCGTGCACATCATCGGAAAATACGGAGATGCATTGTATAACTCCACAAATTCCGCATCTCCATCAACCGGATGATACATGATCTCGTTGATGACTACTACCGGTTCAGGTGCCGCTCCGCCCCCCGTGCAATTGACCGTGATCGAATCATTCATGCCCGGTAGTTCTTCCCCATTTTGACCATATCCAGTAAATACCAGTTTGTTCACTCCCGGCTCTAATGGTATCGTTATCCCCCACTCATTCACTTCGCGCCAGTCAACCGGATATGATTTTCCGTTCATTCTGATTGAATAAACCGCAATCGGCGCGGTTCCGGCTATGCATACAAACGCTTCTGATGTGCTGAAAGCATTGCCGCCTTCCGTGGTTATTTCAAATTGAGCATCTACGGTCGCCATTTGTTGATAAATATAACTCCGGCGATCAGTTAAAAACACTTTGAGCGTTTCCGTCTCAGTGCTGTTGATGCCGTTTGTTACAAATACTGTATGTATTTCATCCA
>CAZCLS010000366.1:0-2551 GCA_964499565.1 uncultured bacterium | reverse complement strand
TCCGTCTCAGTGCTGTTGATGCCGTTTGTTACAAATACTGTATGTATTTCATCCACCAGTGCATTGAATACTGCCGGATTAATCATACTGTCCAAGCATTCATTAATTGCCTGCCAGTACATCCGCACAAATGCCGGAACCGTAAACAGAGTCTTGAACAATACAGGATCACTGACTGTAAAGAGACTCGCGTTGGTCCGGCTGAGTCCTAACGCGAAATCCTTGTCCCAGATTATCTGCTGCCACTTTTCTCCCGTCGGCTTATACATGTATCCGTTTTTCCCGCTCGAATAGCTGTATGAATCCCAGTCGACAACAACATGAGCTACCGCGAATGTTCTCAGCCATTCCCGCGCGTCTACTGCCGCTTCAATCGCTGTGATATCGGGCGGGAAGATGTTGAACGCGTCTAATAACCTGAATATATTCGTGGCATCGTCGTCCATCGCCCGCATCACTTTCTTCTGGAAATTCCAGCGGTAGCGTGTGCGCGCATGCCCGCCATCAGCGCTTGTATAGGCTGCCAGAGTCGCACCACTCGAATATACATGGTCGATCGATCCATCACTGTTGTTTGCTTCGTCATTGAATTCATGCCAACTGCTGAGCTCAATCAAATCACCGTTGTCCCGGCCCGGATACCAGCTTTTAACAAAATCGCCGTTGGGATGCTGTGTGTCTGCGTAAATTTCTCCTTTTCGCAGCCCGTTCAACCGGAAATGAATGAAGCGCTGGTGCTCAAACGGTATCCCCATCTTTTCCGCTGTCGTGTATACCAGGCGCTCCCGCATGAAACTCGGGTCCCGTACCCGGTGATAAAAAACATCGTACTGCTCTAATCCGTCAAGTAAAAATGAACGCACTCCCAGCAGCCGCTCTTCATCCGGCATCTTTATAGCGTAATTGCATAAGTATGTCACCGGATTATCATATAATACCCGTACATATGAACTTCCCCGCATCCTGATCCCCGCGTTGTATATAATGCGGTCGTCATTGTAGATAAATGTCCCGTCTATAAGGTCATTGCCAAGCTTCTGCCGCGATTCCCAGTCCGCTACATTCGCCTGCGTTATCCAGAACGTATACGTCCCGAATGCTCCCGGCGTCCTGAAATCCCCGAAATGGATCAGACATTCCTTGCCCGGCCCCTTTTCAGGATATTTCGATATGCCCGGCTGTGTGCCGCCGTCATGCGCTTCTATATAAAACGCTATCATCGTGTTGGACGGCTGTCCCGCTATAATAGCTGAATATTCACCATCGTGTGCTATCAGGTCGCCTCCGCTGCCCGAATCATTCATCGGCAGCATCGTATATACCGGCGATGGATCGATCCGGTAATACAAATCCGCACTCGATTCGTCTGGGTCGTCAAGCTGCACCGTAACCGTTACATCCTCGTTATGACCGGGTAAGGCGGGCAAATGCCGCACCACTTCTATCGCCGGCCCGCCATTCTGCTCATATCTGCTGTTGATCATTCCCGGCGAACCGAGATTGTCCGGCACATCCAGCGTTCCCAGCAGCTCAAGATAATTGCCGTATAATCGCAACAGCAGATGCCGGTGGCCATGCAGCCAGCGCGCTTTAGCGCTGATTGTCGCCGTGTTCCCGTTCGCCAGGGCCGATGTCAAGTCCGTTTCAATATTATTTGCGCCTGTGTCTCCATCTCCCGTCGCCACTACCCGCAAACTACTGCTGCTTTGATAGCCTTCGTTCGTAACATAAGAATGAATATGCGTTCCGCGCTTCACCCATCCGCTGAAACCCGATTCAAATCCCCCGTTCGCAATCCGGCTGCTGGTCTGGCCTTCCCTTACAACCTTAATATCGTCTACCAGGCATTCTCCGCTGTCAAGCAGCATGATCTGAAGCTCGTTCGGCGTTAATGCCCCCAGTTCCAGTAATCCCGTCTTCGTTATGTCCGTCCAGGGCGCTTTCCTTGTTTCGTCACTCCCGCGCCAGTTCGATCCAAGCCGGTTGTCACTGCGCGGATCGATCAATTCCAGACTGCTCCCCCCGGCGTCACTCCATTCTCCCCAGCCGTCTTCATATAAAACCTCGTCAACTATTCCATATTCTACATTCGTGCCGTCATAGCCAACTGGCCGTTCCAGGATTATCTGTTCGCCCCGGTCGCTTAATGTCCCTTTATAATTCCCCAGGGTGGCCGGCAACGTAAGATTCGGATACCGTGCCAGTAACTCGTCCCGGTTCTTCCCGACGACACAGTAACCCCCGCCGGTTATTACCGTGTTGGCCGGAATCTCATACCGGATTCCTCCCCGCAGTCGCCAGCCGCTCATATCGATCGGACCAGTACTCCGGTTATATAATTCAATATATTCATGATCTGTATTTTCGCTGATCGGATGATACATAATCTCGTTGATTACAATCTCCCGGTCTTTCGGATACTCGTTTTCGGCGCCGGGTGTCTCTCCCCTCAGTTCAGACCAGCGTTCTCCCCCGTCCGGATACCGTCCCGAGGATACCGATACATCCAAACTGCCATATCTCACACCGTCTATCACACACTGCCCGTCCG
>CAZCLS010000365.1:0-4854 GCA_964499565.1 uncultured bacterium | reverse complement strand
ATTATCCGCTGGGAGATATCATTACAAATTTAAATGGCGGAACCGGCTGGGACAGCCCTTGGTTTGTACGTGCGGGCACGGGATTTACCGCTGAAAATATCATCGTTGACGGGTTGACATATTCGAAAAGCAATATTACCCTTCAAACGGAAGGCAATGCGGCCTATCTTATCCCCGTTGAAAATGGGGGATTCAATTACAGTCGTGTACTTACCACCTCGATAGCGGGAGACAAAAAAACAGTATGGATTAGCATGTTGATTCAGCCCAAGCTGACTGCCTGGGCTACCTGTGACCTGTTCTTTAATCCCAACTGGGGTGGAGACCAGGGTGCGTTTGGTTGTCAGTGGAATCCTAATTTCAGATTTGTCAACGGCGCCACTACAACGGTGCCGGGAACGCTTGATGAAACATTCTTTGTGGTTGTACGCTATGACCTGGATGGTGCTAACGATGTGGCCTATATGTGGATCAATCCTGAATTACAGAGTGAAGCGAAAGCAGTAGACGCAGATGCTGTTAATATCAAGGATATGCCGCTTGGTACCGCTGTAGACTGGATCATAAATCATAATCACGGCGGTACCCAGCGCGGGGCGATTATTTTTGATGAATTGCGTATTGGGGATACGTGGGCTGATGTGGTTCCGACGGATGTACCAGGTGGCGTTCGGGCCAGTGCCGGCGATTTTGAGGATAAAGTCCAGGTAATCTGGAATCCTCTGACCGGGGCGTCAAGCTACACGGTATATCGTGCCTCAACGAACGATTCGTCCGTGGCGGCTATACTGCAGAGCGGCATAACAACTAATGTTTATGATGATACAACCGCGGTACCCCTGCAGATATACTGGTACTGGGTGAAATCAGACCTGTCGGTAGAATTCAGCGGCAGTGATTCAGGATACCGCGCGGAGCCCGGTATTCCGCAGCCGCCGGAAAATGTGACGGCGTCTGACGGAACCTATACCGATAAGATTGTCGTTACCTGGGATCTTTCAGCGAATGCTGATCGTTACCGTGTTCTGCGTAATACGAAAAACAACGCATCGACTGCCACCAATATCTCGGGACAGATCAGCACGAATTTTTATGAGGATACCAGTGTCGTCCAGGGTGCGGCATATTATTACTGGGTAGAAGCCGGCAGCGCGAGCGGCTGGAGTTTTCCGAGTGACCCTGATAGCGGGTCTACGCCGTATGACGCAGTCGCCTATGAAGGCTTCGACTATACTAGTGGTGAAAACCTGAACGGCACGGAAGGCGGACTCGGTTGGAGCGATCCTTGGGTTGGGACGGCAAGTACTGTTAAGAAGATACAGCCGCCGGGCTTTCGTATCCGGGCTTGCAGACGTCCGGCCGCAGTGTGAAGTTTGAGGTGCATTTGGGTGGTGCGAGTTCTGAAGGCCGCCGTAATTCTGTGAAGTATTACGGTGCGGCAACCAACGATATCTGGCACAGCTTCCTGTTCCAGCCGGACGTTCTGTCAGACGGACACGCGTTCTTAAGGCCTAACGGTATATTGGATTGTGCTGCAGGTAAGGCCTGGGGCAACATATTGTCTCTGCATAACTGGCGTAGTGATATCGAGGCCGTTAACGGGGAAACGTACTTTATGGTCATGCGCTGCATTAATGGTGGCGCTTACCTCTGGATCAATCCGCCGTTAGACCGTCAACCGGTGCCTGGTCAGGCGGATGTGAGCCAGGATGTCACAACTCTTCCCAATGGTAATTATGTCTTCATGCAGGTTCAGCCGTACCAGGCGACCAATGCGTATATCATCGATGAAATTCGAATCGGGTACACCTGGGACCAGGTGTCACCGAACTACCTGGTGAAAAACGTGCAGGCCAGCGATGGTACCTACGCAGATAAAGTGGCGGTAACCTGGAATACGCGCAGTGATGCCGTGGGGTATACTGTCTACCGTAATACTGTCAACGACAGCGGTTCGGCTATGGCCATTTCAAGCGAGTTGACGGTTGGGACGTATGATGATACCACCGCGACGCCCGGCACAATCTATTATTACTGGATCAAAGCCCGATTTGCGGATGGATCTGATGAATTCAGCTACAGCGATGCAGGCTACCGTGCCGTTACCGGCGCTCCGGCTGCACCGCAGAACGTTGCCGCTTCGGACGGCGTTGTCGACCAGTCCTATGTGAAAGTCACCTGGAATACAGTCAGCGGTGCTGATTCGT
This sequence comes from uncultured bacterium, assembly GCA_964499565.1. Classification (GTDB taxonomy): domain Bacteria; phylum Auribacterota; class UBA3054; order UBA3054; family CAZCLS01; genus CAZCLS01. Next base: position 2,647 of record CAZCLS010000365.1, on the reverse strand, counting down.
ACCGTGTTTACCGGAACAGCATTGACAATTATGCCGGGGCCGGAGTCGTTTCAGGTGATATCGTTGCGCATGAATACGATGACTCAAAAGTGGCGGCAGGCGTGTCATATTATTACTGGGTCTGCGCGCATAACGCCACGGGCTGGAGTAATTTCAGTGATCCGGATACCGGCTACATCCCGGCCCAGCTGGTAGCCTATTATGCCATGGATGAACTGGAAGGCACAAACATGATCGATTCATCCGATAACGGAGTCGATGGCACCTACCGCGATAATCCGACCCTGGGTGTGGCATCGGCCGATGCCGCCATGTTCAATACGGCGGTTAATTTCGATGTCAGTGATGCGGTTATCAACTCTAATTCACCGATATGCGACCTGACAAACAACTTCACGGTCGCGATGTGGGTGAATCCGGATGAGATCGGGGTAGACGAATACCGTTACCTGCTCGCACCTGTTGAAGACGGCGGCTGGAATCTGTCGGTTTACAACCGCAATATCGTGTTCAGCGTAGCAGGAGCAGGAAGCACATGGTCACCGGCGAATGTGATATCCAATGGTACCTGGACCCATGTGGCGGTAACCTACAATCATCTGAATTACGCCAAGATGTACATTGACGGGGAATTGTCAGTGGATGAGCAATTCTTCGGATCGCCGGCCCAATATGTCAAATGCGACACGTTGGTAGCTAATAGCGGAGCAGATGAGTTGTTCTTTGGGTCACTGGACGAAATACACGTCTACAGCGGTGTCCTTTCGGATATTGAAATCGCGGAGCTTGCCGGTGTACCCGAGCTGGGTATGCTGAGCATCATTATGCTCACGGCACTTAGTGCCTTCTTTATACGCAAGCGATAAGAAAGGCAAGAGACACGAATGAAAAAAGCCGGGAGTGCATAACGCACGCCCGGCTTTTTTGTGACAAAAAATAACACCGACCGATAACCGATCATGTCCCATTATTGGTCAATGAATATGCCTTTTATGTTGTTAGTAACTATAATATCATTTCGGGCACAGGACTGACCGGTGAAGGAGTAGGTGTCGGCATCGCCGCCACGGTCGCGGAACAGGGCTACATTAGTACTGCCGTCAGACGACCGGCTGCAGCCGGCCGCGGCATTGCCGTAAAAGGTGTATGTATCGCTGCCGCCGCCGTCCTGGAATTCCGCATAGCTTGAAATACAGGCCGCACCGAGAGCCAGGCCCTTACTGGTGTATGAATCGTTTCCGTTTTCGTCACGGAAGGCAACGACACAATGGTCCCAGGCCAGACCTTGATTGGCGGTTACGGTGCCGGTATAGGCATCATCGCCGTGGAGATCAATAAAGATGCCGGCCGCCGTATGCGCGGCGAAGCCCTGGCAATAGCGCATGGCGTTGTAGATATCGTTGCCATGCCGGTCATAGAGAATGCCGCACCCGAGATAATAGCCGCCGCCCTGGGAGAAGGTACCGCTTTCATAGCGGTCATCGCCGCCCAGGTCTATCAGGGAGCCGATACCGCCGCTGGCGATCAGTCTGAAGCCGACACCGATGCCTTGCGACATACCGCTGTAAATACCGGGTGTGCCGTATTCGCTGCCGGAACCGAGCGTGGCGAGATAGAGATCATTGCCGTTCAGGTCGCACAAACAACCTTCACCGCCGGGGAAGCCGACTGCCTGGGAAAAGCGCAGAGCCAGGTAGGAATCGTCGCCGGATTGGTCTATGATTGAACCTTTGCCGAACAGGCCGACTCCCTGGACAAAGCGTTGGCCGAGATAGCGGTCATTGCCGGCATAATCCACGAGAAGACCCTGTCCAAAATAACCGGCGCCGATACCCCAGCGGGGTACTGAATACAAGTCGTTACCGGCATAATCAAAGACCATGCCGATGCCGCAAACGCCGGCCGCAACGGCAGGGCCATTGGATGCGGTATACATGTCATTGCCGTCCCAGTCGAACACCAGTGAAACCGGTTTGCCTGGTCCGCTGGCTGCGCGGTTGGCATAGGTATCGTCTCCACCGGTATCAATCACGACAAGGGGGGAATTGTCATACTGATTATTGCCGGGACCACCGATAACAATATCGCCATAAGGTGTGGGGCACACCGCCAGCAGGCTGCCTTTACAGCCGGGAGAGGAAACCGTGCCGGAGTATTGAGAGGTAAAGGACGTCGCCAGGATAGTCTGCAGTTCGCGATTTGACCAGGGCAGAAGTGATTGTGCGGCGGAATCAATTTTTTTGAAGTCGACGGCAAGAGTTGATTCGATTGCGGCATACGATGCCGCGAACCGGGCGGTATTAGTATCATCCTGAAGGTAGAACCAGGTATCAACCTGGGTCATAACGGCGGGGAGTTGCGCGGCAATGAGCCGCATGACATTCGTGGAAGGAAAAGCCGCCAGAAGCTGTTTGCAGGCATTCGATACAGATTGGACAAACATGGCGGCTGAGACGGGAGCATCAGCGGCAGGAACGAAGGCAGGTCCGGACAGACAGGAGGCCACGGCGCTGGTTTTGCGCGCTACATAGGTTTTTCCACAGTCGATGGCGGAAGCGGGATGCTGCATGACATAATCTAAAAGAGAGGTATGCCAGGCATCCTGGCGCAGGACAGTGGAAGCAATGAGCTCAGCGGTAACAGCGGG
>CAZCLS010000364.1:0-4863 GCA_964499565.1 uncultured bacterium | reverse complement strand
GAAATGCCCAGGTATTCCCGCGCGTCGCCAAAGTTCAGTATGGAGGTGTCTGCTGATTTCATAAGGGGCCCTATCCGGTTATTGTTTCAAATATGGTATATAGTATATCATAGTATGTCATAGTATGTCAAATTAAAAATATGGAGTAATGGAGTAGTGGAGTAATGGGATTGTAGCCGGTCTCGCTGAGGCCGGGTGTGTAGGCTTTATAATTGGAATAATGGAGTAATGTTCAGTGATACTGAACCCTGAACCCTGAACCCTGAAATCTGAACCCTGAACCCTGACAACGCAAAGGACCTAAAGGACCAAAGGGACCTAAACAGCAGTAATAATGCTGGGAATTTCAGGTTGTTGTTTGTCATTAATCTTTTTTGCGTACTGAGGTAAGGAACTTTATTGGACGGATCAGCCCTCTGGTCTTCGGGGAGTGGTGAGCGGGAGACGTGGGTACTGGTGTTCAGCGTACAAAGGTGTGTAGAAAGAGACACCCGCTTCGGAGCCGCGGGTGCTACTCATGGCCATCGGAGTAGCCACGGTTTTTCAAAACGGTGGTCTAACCAGCATACATCAACCTGCCCTCAGCCCTCAGCCCTCGGCTCACTGAACCCTGAACCCTGAACCCTAACCACTCCATCAACCATCAACCATCAACCATCATCCATCAACCATCATCCATCAACCATCAACCATCATCCATCATCCATCATCCATCACGCATCAACCATCTTCCAATTGACCCCCGCTGCCGCTTCTGGTATACTACCACTCTGTAACTGAAACGTACATAGAGTATGCAGATTCCTTTTTCTACTATCGACGCTTTGTTTTCCGACCGGGTTGAACAGCATCCCGACAAAGCTCTGTTTCATTATAATGACAGTACATACACATTCCGCGAATGCGACCGCCTGGTACAACTAACCGCCGACGCCCTGCAGTCATTCGGCTTGGTCCGCAAACGCTTTGTCGGCCTGGTAAGCACCAACCGCCCGGAATTTGTGGTGGCTTACCTGGCTATCCTGCGCGCGGGGGGTATAGTGGTTCCTATTAATCCGCGCCTGGGCCGCGATGAGCTGGAGTATATTCTCAGCGATGCCTGCGTGCCCCTGGTGCTGCATCCCTCGGGCCTTTCATTGCAGATAGAAGGAACCGATCAGCCGCTGATAGGGGATGGTTGTATTGACATGTCGGTAATGGTAGTCGATCGGCACCTTCTATCAACGGCACCGTTTTTTCCTGAAAATCTTGATGATGTGGCGGTATGCATTTACACCTCCGGCACAACTGGCCGCGCCAAGGGAGCGCTGCTGACTCACCGGGCCCTGATGCATAATGCCCGCATGTGTTCTGACGGCCTTGGCTCGCGTCCCAGAGAGGAATGTTTTGTCACCGTGCTGCCGTTGTTTCACGCCTTCGCCGCGTCGGCCTGCATGCTGCATGCTCTGTGGTGCTCGGCCCGGATGCTGTTGGTCGAGCAGTTCAACCCGGCCGATCTTCTGCGCCGAATGGCTCAGCATGACGCGACAGTGTTTATGGGCGTGCCGGCCATGTATGCCGTGCTGGCCCAGATGCAGGATGTGCCTGACATTCCCGGCTGGTGGCTGAATGTTTCCGGCGGCGCGCCCCTGCCCCAGGTGGTCAGTGACCGGTTTTGTGAAAAGTTCAGCATGCTCATCCATGAAGGCGACGGGCCCACCGAGTGCGGTCCGGCTACCTCGATCAATCCCGTGCGCGGCCCGGTTAAAGTCGGTACCATAGGTCTGCCGTTGATAGATGTCGAAATGAAAATCGTTGATGAAACCGGCCGCGAACTTCCGCGCGGCGAGATCGGGGAAATCATCGTGCGTAGTCCCTCGAATTTCTGCGGCTATCTGAACCAGCCCGAGGAAACAGCCCGGACCGTCGTTGACGGCTGGGTTCATACCGGCGACCTGGGCACCTGTGACGCCGACGGATATTTTTCGATCGTCGACCGCAAGAAAGACATGCTGATCGTGGGCGGGTTGAATGTCTATCCGCGTGAGGTGGAGGAATACCTGCTGCAGCATCCTGCTGTCGCCCAGTGCGCGGTTGTGGGCAAAAACGATGGTATCCGCGGTGAAATACCGGTGGCGTTTGTTGTGCTGCGCGAAAATGCGTCACTGTCTCTGCCGGATTTGAAAACATTTCTGCGCGACAAAATCGCGGTCTATAAAATCCCGCGTGAACTGCATTGCGTCGATTCCATGCCCCGCAACGCGACCGGCAAATTCCTCAAAACAGTTCTGCGCCAGCTGCTGGAAAAAGAATAGCAGCCGCGAAATTGACAAATCGGAATTGAGCATATATACCTGAATCTGCTTGCTGAGTATTTTTTAACACGGTTATTCCATACAATGAGGTGAAACTATGAAATCAAGACTGTTGACGCTATGGATTGTGCTTGGAATGTTCACTGGTATTGCTGTGCCGGCACACGCGCTGAACCTGGTTGACTTCGGCGGTGATTATGTTACGTCGAGCGCGTCTGTGCGTGACTACACCGCTTCCGGGGTTGTGTTCAGTGATTCTCTTCTGCGCTCGCCTGCTGATGCCGATTACTACGCCCGCAGCGGCGCGGGACATAGTACTAATTTCTATGGCGGTGTACAAGCATCCGGCGGCACGTTCGCGGGGGTGAGTGTTTATTCAGGAGCTCCCGATTCGATTCTGGTATACATGAATTCCTTAAACGCTCCTGATTATGTTTCTGCCGTTTGGCTCTGGAACAAAGCCGATTTTCTTAACAATGCCGGAGCCAGCCCGACAATCGGCGCTACCAGCATGTACCTGAACGCGCACATTGCCGGCACTTCTATTTCCGTCGCGCGGCGTGTGGTTCTGCTGCAAGGCACTAATTACTTCATTTCCGCACCGCTCTCGATTACGACACCGCCTTATGTAACTAGCCTGCCAGACCTGCCCGCGCTAACCTGGTACGCCTACAATCCGGCAACGAGTATCAACGCGGTCGGCGCGCTTGCCACACCGGCGGTCGGGGCCGATGGCGCGCTTATCAACATTAACGCCGCCGGCGTGTGGCTGCGCGCGCAAAGCTCGTTTGCCGGCTGGGCTCAACTCTATGTGTATGGTTTCCGCATGGATGGTTATGCCGTCCCGGAACCTTTGGCCGGCTTGGCAATGCTGGTGTTATGTGTGTTCGCCGTATCCACCCGAACCATCCGACGGTGATAATCCTGGTGTATACGGTACGAAGCACATCGATCCCGATACCGATTTCGATTCCGACACCGAAGAAAACCGGGTATGAATAACCGCGAAAAGTGTGACTGCTCACGAATTTGAGCCCTTTTTTCATCCCATCGTGGATTTATGGCTAAGTTTCAGTCTTGTCCTTCGCATGTATATTTGATACAATCTAAGTAGAATTGATTTTTGTCGTTGAATAATGATGCCTGGCATCGTTTAATTACACAGGTTCCTTTTTCGGTCTTTCCGCGGGTTGCCCAATCCCGCGGTTTATATACATAACAGCCGTATAGTATTTTTTGACAAGGGGTCCACCATGAAATCTTCCCTCTTTGCCTTCCCGTATTCCTGTCTGTTCATTTTCTGTGTTATCCTATTCACGATGCAGTCGCATGCCGATCTGACCGTAACAACCAACACCTGGTGGCCGGAAGGATATTATTCGTTTTCCAACCTGACCATTCAGGCTGGCGCAACCTTATTTGTTGCCGGCGGCTCAACGGTTGACGTGCTGCAGACACTCACCGTCACCGGTTCGGGCTCCGCTTTTGTATGCGACGGTAAAAATATTTCGTCTACCAACGCATCAGGGCAATGGGTCGGCGCGGGAGTTGTCATCAATGCCGGCACCGTTGTTATAGACACGGATGCGTCTGTTAATGCCGACGGCCAGGGGTATACGGCTCATGGCTCGGGCCAGAACGGCAGCGGTCCGGGCGGCGGAGTGGTGTATAGTTCGTATGGCGGGGGCGGGGGATATGGCGGTCAGGGCGGCCAGGGAAATGATTCCCGGGCGGCCGGAGGGAATGCGTATGGCAGCTCTGTCACTCCGCGCGAACCCGGGTCGGCCGGTGGCAATTCTGATGCAGGTCATGGCGGTGGCGCTATTCAGCTGCGCGTGCAGGACACGCTGACCATTAACGGGCGCATCAGCGCTAATGGCATTGACGGCGGCAGTTCTTATGCCGGGGCCGGCGCGGGCGGTTCAGTCTGGATTGAAACAGTACACTTCGGCGGTGCCGGGTCGATTGAAGCCCGCGGCGGAGACGCCAGCAGCTATGGCGGCGGCGGCAGCGGCGGGCGCGTTGCAGTATATTATGAAAACAGTTCTTTCAGCGGTTATGCCGGGTCGTCTGTTGACGGCGGTATCGGCTGGAATTCCCGGTACGGCGAACGCGGCACGATGGCATTTTTTGACACGACCAGCAACCGTGTCTATGTAACCCACAGCCGCTTTGAACTTGCCCCGGCAACGAATGTCGCGTTTACGGCGATTACGGTTACCGAGGGCGGCGATTTCAGTTTGTATGATGAGACGGTTCTCTCCATCGGCGATGACCTGTCCATAGAGGACGGCAGCATTCTGCGCGCCGGCGGGGGCTCGGTAATTACTGTGGATGGAACCATAGCCGTACGGGATACGTCCGTGCTGCAGTGCCGCGGCATGAATGTTACCGGCCAGGTTGCCGGCGTCTGGGCCGGCGCGGGGGTCATTATCACGGCCTTGCATTGTGTTGTTGAAGGCGCCGCTTCCATTAACAGCGACGGCTTTGGCTATTCCGCCGGGGGTGCCGGAAAGAACGGCAACGGTCCCGGTGGCGGTGTGTCTTTCAGTTCCTATGGCGGTGGCGG
>CAZCLS010000363.1:0-4887 GCA_964499565.1 uncultured bacterium | reverse complement strand
GTTGAGGGGGATAAAGGGGTTAAATGGTTAAAGGGGGTGGAGGTGGTTGAGGGGTTGGAAGGGGTGAAAGGGGTTGAAGGGGTTGAAGGGGTTGAAACCGGCAACTGCTGGATTGGGTTGAAAAGGTTTAAGCGAGGAGGCCAATACTCCAGTGCTTCAGTGCTTCAGTGCTCCAGTGCTTCAGTGCTTCAGTGCTTCAGTGCTTCAGTGCTTCGGTGCTTCAGTGCTTCGGTGCTTCAGTGCTTCAGTGCTTCAGTGCTTCAGTGCTTCAGTGCTCCAGTACTCCAGTACTCCAGGGGGATACCTGGGATTAATGGGATTAATGGGATTAAGAGGATACAAATGATTACATACACAAACAGGAAAGGGGACATCTATTATTTATGCTGTACCAGGGCAAAGAACGGCAGGGTACGATATATATTCAGAAAAGAACCGAAAGATACTGTGGTTAAAACTATGCCACAGGGGTATGAGATTCGGGAAAATGTGAACGGTATTGTTTCACTTGCCAGAAAACAGACGTTATTACTGCGTGAGAATGAGATCAGGATAGTTGAGCAGGCGGTGGCACAGCATCCCGAATCCGAGCTGTACAGGCTTGAGTACCGCGCGAATCGAATAGTGATTCATGAACAGACGAATTCCGGGATCAAAGATATATTAAAAATGTTTGCCGAACAAGCCGGCGTGTCGGTTGCGGATAGTCCGGTGATGCAGAAAGGTATAGATACCAAAGCAGCACAGATGGCTGATTATCAGGCGGTTGTTCGTTTTACGTTACGAGACAAGCAAGCAAGATTATTTAATGCTGAACGTTTTTGTTTTCTGGGCGGAATTGACAATTGGATCACTATAGGGCATCTGGAAAGGTTGGAATCATTAGTGAAAATTATTATTCCCACACTAGGCACGGAAGCGTTTTATGAATTATTTTGACGTGTAGTATTTTTGTGTTTGCTGACGGGCAGTAAGCGAGCATCGTGAAACATTACGGCTGATGCCCCATGGGGTGAGCTGGTTTATGACTGCCCGGAATGTGGGGATGGAATGATCGGCAGATTTTGATCAAACTGATTCACCGGCGACGCAAGGTCACCGGGGTCTTTATGTGGCATCAGAACATATTCGCGATGAAATTGAATTGGATGAATGGATTATAATGCCCAATCATATTCATGGTATAATAATCATCACCAATGACGAATATTGTAAGGGCGACCGGCCGGTCGCGCGCGTGGAAATGGAATCGATTAATAATGATGAATGTATCGGTGATTGTAGGGGCGACCGCCGGTCGCCCGCGTAAAAATGTAACCGACCGAAAATGATGCACGTATCGGTAATCGTAAGGGCGACCGCCGGTCGCCCCTACGGATCCCCATCATTTTGTTCCATAATTATTTGTATTGATGCAGTTTTTGATATAATTGATTGTTGTAGTTGTATATTTGATGTGTAATTTCAAAAATCTGGAGGAGGTATGCGTTGCTTTTGTTTGAGTATTATCACGATAGTTGGTTTGGTCTGCTTGTGCGGGTATAGTGCCGTAGCCGTTACGCCGGGTGGGACGGCTGGGGTTACCAATGTGCCGGGACAATCGGTGTATACGCTGCTGGAACCGTTTGTGCCGGTGCAGTTGATTGATGGAGTGAATGATTTGCAGCGGATACCGGTCGTGTCGCGGGAGGATGGGAATACAACGCTGTATACGCTGTATTTTCCCGTTAAACCGGCGGTCACGCAAGTGGTGGATGTCGCTGTCCGGCGGATGCCGTATAACGGCGGGGGAACTTCGATTGTGATCGAGTCCGGACCGGTATCGGTGCAGGATGGTTCGGATACGCTGGAGATGAAGCCGGTCACTGTGTCGTTAGCTAAAGATTCAGCAGGAATTGTGCGGGAGCTGGATTTGCGTGTGCCGTGCTGGGACTTCCTGGAACGGAACGCGTATTCACAGGTCAGGAATGGAACTGTTTCACTGAAAGCTTCTGACGGAAGCCGGGGTGTGCTGCTGTATTCCGTCCGGTTTTCCCTGGATGAATATAATTATGTCAGGAATGGTTCGGGAAATAGAAATGTGTTTCTGCGGGGTGTAGATCTGCAGTTCGGTATGACCGAGGAGAATGATACGATTGCATTTTCAGTCGATCTGAAAACCGAGCGTTTTTTGGTCAAAGACTCCGGAGCGACTTCGATTACCGCGCGACTGGAGATAGCCCGGATTGATTTGCGGTCGGTAGCGTTACTGCAGAACATTGCCCGGGAATTCTATAGGCTGAGCCTGGTTAAGAAACAGGTTGAAGAGATGGAACCGATCGCGGCTATAGCTCTTGTGCAGGCCGGAGCGACAGTGCCAGTGATACTGCGCAGGAATATAGAAGTGAATTTCCAGGGTCGGGGAGTTATGAAGCATGAACAGCAGGAAGGACTGCTGCAGGTGCGTGCGAGTGCGGGGATCCATAACGGCAGCAAACCGGTTATCCTCGATCCCATGGAATTCATCCGCGGAATCCAGGCATCTGTGCATGCGACTATACCAACAACGATATTGTCTGAGAATGAACGGCCGGAACCGTTTGTTGAAAATGACGGCATGCTGAGCTTTGATTTTATCTGCACGAACGGGTCGGTCAGGATTAACGGAGTGGAATTGCCGGTTATGACAGAGGAGATCATGGTGAATAGATTGTTAAGGAATGTATTTTAACCACAGAAAACACAGAAAACACAGAAGATTTGGGAGTGGGGGAGTGTGAAAGTGGGAAGGTGGGAAGGTGGGAAGGTCCGCCGTAGTCCCTGTTTTTGGAAGTGGTTGCATGGGATTAATGGGATTAATGGGTTACAGAGGTTACAGGGATTACAGGGGTATAATGGGATGGGTTGAAGGATGGCGATGCCATCCCCGGGTTGAATCCGGCAGCTGCCGGATTGGGTTGAAGAGGTTGAAAAGGTTAAATCATACGGTTGACAGGATGGTGGCCGAGGACGGACCACCCTCCAGAGCATAAACGTACCGACGGGGACGCCATCCCTCCACCACCCCATTACGGGCGGACACATGGGTCCGCCCCTACACATCACTATTCGGTTTCGATCCTGACATAACCTAAATCCCCGAAAATGGTATACTATAGATATGTGCTCTTCATGCTCGGTTTGTATACATTTTAATTTTTAGTTTCAGGAGGAACCGATGAAACATATTCTTTCTATAGTTGTTGTATCAGTCATGTGTTCAGCGCTATTTGTATCAAGCGTATCTGCTTTGGATATTTCCTCGGCAGACGCCGAAAAATGGAAATGTAAAAGTAAAAACGGGAAAACGACGATAGTAGCGAAAGGAATTACTACGGCCAAAGCGCTATCCAACTGTTTTGCTGCGGGAACGCCTGTATGTTTGAAGATTGCCGGAAGTGTGGCCGGGACAAATGATCTGCGAACATTGATATCAAAAGCGAAGAAAAGCGGTGAAGTAACCAAATGGTATTACAAGGGGAAAAGGGATGCTGTTATAGTGTATGTACCAAAAAAGAACATGCTGAAATGTAAGTTCTGGAAGGAATATCCGAGTAACACGGTAGTCTATGTCGATGACGGTATGGAGCGAATCCCGGCCGGTTATTTTCAAATGGGTGACACGTTCAGTGAAGGGGAGCTTGACGAATTGCCCGTGCACGGAGTTAATATCAGTAGTTTTTACATTGATAGATATGAAGTATCGAATGAGAAGATGCGTAAGGTACTGCAGTGGGCTTTTGACAATGGAAAAATCGCGGCAAACGCAACAACAGTGGAGAATAATACGGGTGACAAGCAAAAACTGCTTTCCCTGGAAGATCCATATTGTCAAGTCGGTTTTTCTTCAGGTGTTTTTACTATTGATCCGGGAAAAGATAATTACCCGTGTGTGGAAGTTACCTGGTATGGAGCGCTCGCGTACTGCAATTATAAAAGCGAAAAAGAAGGACTTAATTCTTGCTATGATTTTACTGATTGGAGCTGTAACTGGAGTGCAAACGGGTATCGTTTGCCGACGGAAGCGGAATGGGAAAAAGCCGCGCGTGGCGGCCAGGTCGGGCATCGGTTTCCGTGGAGCGCTCGGGTCGATGTGATATCACATACCCGGGCTAATTACAAAAGTTTCTGGGAAGGCGGGGTGCCATATTACCCGTATGACAATGCTAATAGTGAAGGCTACCATCCGACATTCAATACTGGTAATTTTCCTTTCTCAAATCCGGAAGGGTATTTTGCGGCGAATTCATATCAATTATATGACATGGCTGGTAATGTTTGGGAATGGTGCTGGGACTGGTATACAGTAAGCTGGTACAATCAACTCGGCGCAACACAGGCTGATACTCGCGGTCCGGAATCCAGCACACAGCGCGTGACGCGCGGCGGTAGTTGGAACTCCTATGCCAATGGCGCGCGCTGTGCCACTCGCTTCTCCCGCTTACCATCGGATAGTTTCTACTCATGTGGCTTTCGCTGTGCGCAACAATGATTTCATAAAAGCTGGTTTGTTGCGTTGCTGGGGATTGACAGGTGACGAGTACATTCTTTTTCTGGTGAAAAAGAATGAATGGTGGATTTGCAGATTTTTGCTGGTGTGTTTTGTGTATATTGTTGCCATCCCCGGGTTGAATCCGGTAGTTGCCGGATTGGGTTGAAGAGGTTGAAAAGGTTTAAGTGTGGTGGCCATTACTCCAATATTCCATGGGGCTCTTTGGGTTACATGGGATTAAGAGGATTAAGAGGATGAAGAGGATTAAGAGGATTAAGAGGATTAAGAGGATTAATGGGTTACAGGGGTTACAGAGGGCCGAGGCCGTGAGTCGCTTTGCCCTGTGGTGTGCGAAGCTACACCAGCAGGGTGAGTCG
>CAZCLS010000362.1:0-4888 GCA_964499565.1 uncultured bacterium | reverse complement strand
TTATATATCTAATCATATCCCGCTAGTATAGCAATTCCCCGCCTATAACACAAAAAAACATGAGGTAGCAAAACATGGGAGAGTAGCCGTCCCCGGCCGCTGATGGAGTAGTAGAGTAATGGAGAAGAATCACCCGGAATGCACACCAAAAAAGTCCGATCCGTCCGATCCATCCGATCCGTCCGATAAATCCGAAGTCCGAGATAAAAGCAGTAGTGTCCCCGGCCTATTTCACTACCGGTATCTCATGCCAGCAGGTCGTATAGCCCGGCGTCTTGCGGTCGCGCCGCATTGTCCACGCTTTCGTTATCCCGTTAGATGCCGGTTCCAACACCGTCCGCCCCCAGCGGCGGTTGATCCGGTCCAGCGCGTCCATTAACTTCAGCGTCTTTTCATCGCGCTGCTCAAACAACTTCAGCTGCGCCGTCTCCGCGTCACTCAGCCCGGTTACCAGCACTCCCGCCTTCTGGTATTCATATCCTTCCCGAAAAATATACCGCAGAATTTCCAGAGCGCTCGATACCAGTACCGGGGTCGCATTGTCCGGTTGCGGCAGCTCCATCGCATGCGCGGCATAATATTTAGGCAGCTTGTTAAAGCGGTTGGTGCCTAAATTCACATGCACGCACGCGGCTAACAATCCATACTTCCGTAATTTCTCCGCTACCTTCGTCGCGAATGTCGATACCGCTTCTTCAAGGTACTGATACGATGTCACCCGCTCGCCGAATGAGCGCGAATACATTATCGACTGGCGCGGTGGCGGCGCTTCTTCAAGTGCTATGCAGGATACTCCCCGCAACTCTGTCACTGTTCGTATTCCCTGGATGCCAAACCATTTCCGGATCCACAAATCATCGGCGTTTTTCAACTGCAGTACGTTCGTAATCCCATTGTACTGCAGCTTCAGCGCGCTCTTATTGCCTATTCCCCATACATCTTCAACCTCTATCTTTTCCAGTAACGCGTCTGTATCGGTTTCGGCATTGATCACAAACACTCCGTTGTGCTCAGCCTTTTTCTTAGCGATCCGGTTGGCTATTTTTGCCAGCGTTTTGGTCTCCGCTATCCCGATCGATACCGGTATTCCCGTGTATTGCTTTATCATTGCCCGAATCCGGCGCGCATACCCTTCCAGGTCGTCAGGAGTTGATTCCCGGAACTCTATAAATGCCTCGTCAATCGAATAACATTCTACATGCTCTTCCAGCTCCTGCAGAATGCTCATCACCCGCTGTGAAAAATCACCGTATAACGTATAATTGGATGAGAATACCTGAACGTTGTTGCTCTCAATAATTTCTTTTACCTTGAAAAAAGGTTCGGCCATCCCAATCCCTAACGCTTTGGCTTCGTTTGACCGCGCGACGATGCACCCGTCATTGTTGGACAGCACAATGACCGCCTTGTCTTCCAGCTTCGGATTAAATACCCGCTCACACGAGACATAAAAATTATTACAATCTACCAAAGCAAACATTCTTAAGGATGGTTAATGGTTATATGGTTGATGGTTGATGGTTAATGGCCAGGTGAGCTGGTCCGGCACCTGACGGATTGATGTCCGTGGTCCGATGGCCGATGGCCGTCAGCGTGGGAGGCCGGTTCCAACGGGCGACTCTCGTGCACACATGTCCACGTATTTCGAGCCTGAGTTATTGATTGTCCCCCGCATGTCTGCTTGCTTCTGACGTTGGAGTCCAGCCTTCAGGCTGCTAGTTATTCAGACCCACCAGCGCTTTCCCCCGCATATCCCGGTCTGTCAATCCACAGCTCCCTCCCAGGGGCATCAGCCGGAGTGCAGACTATCTCCTTCCCATCACTCCACTACGGGCGGACACAAGGGTCCGCCCCTACACATCACTCCACTTCCTGAACCCTGAACCCTGAACCCTGACAACTCCATCACGGGCGGACGCAAGGCCCGCCTCTACAGCTTATGTATCGCGTACACCACCACTCCCCACACTTCAAACTGCTGCTCGCTCGAAACGTCCAGGTTCGGGTACGAAGCGTTTTCTGCTTTCAGTCGCCAGCCATTCCCGTTTTTAATCAGACGCTTCACCGTCAATTCACCGTCCAGTACGGCTATGATGATTTTGTTTTCAGCCGGTATCAACGACCGGTCGACAATCAGTATGTCTTCGTGGCAGATCCCCGCGTCTATCATTGAATCTCCCGCCACACGCACAAAAAATGTCGCCGCGGGATGCTTGATGCAATATTCATTCAGGTCCAGCCGCTGCTCAATAAAATCATCCGCCGGAGAAGGAAATCCAGCCGATACACCCGTCGAAAACAACGGGCGCATTACCCGCGTTTCCGGATTGAATTTGTATACCTCGGCTATCGATGAATCTTTTTTTACGGTCATACAGATTGTGTTTGCCGGTGACAGGTTACCAGCTTCCTCACCTGTCAGCGGTAATTTCCTTTTGTACAATGTCTTCATCAGAAACGAAATCGAAATCGAAATCGAAATCAGAATCGAAATCGCATTCGTTTCTTTTCCTGCCTAGTTATTCAGCACGTACTCTTCGTTCTGGGGCGCCAGCGGATCAAGCGTGTCAAACGATGCGCAGCCGCTCATCAGCGTCACGACGGCCAGTATTCCCATGCATAACAGCAGCATTCGTATTTTCATACCTGCGTTTCCCCTTGTTGAACAGTTATTTTCCCTTTCAGCTCTTTTGTGCAGGCACCGCAACCTGCATCTTTTTCAGCCGTTGTTTGAATTCCTTTAAATAGACCGCAAAATCCTGGTTGCGGTTTAAATCCTTGAAATACGTGTCGTAATACGTCTGCAATTTCTCCTGGTCGAATATCGGCATTTTGGAGGGGTCCTTTTTCATAAGAATCTCTTCGTATACTTCCCGCCCTTTCGCCGTGATATTCTCCGGTACGCCGAACGGTATGTCTTTCGGATAGCCTTTGATGCCGATATCCCGATAGTACCCGATTGTCCCGAACGTCGGTTCCGCCAATCCTAATTCTTTTTCCGACTCGGGTATATTGCCAAAGGCCAGTTTGAATATCCAGATCGCTGTGCCTTCATTCAATCCCGATATCCCTCCCGCTCCATTCTCGCGATGGTTGAAAATATGAAATAATTCATGCACTAGCGTGTTGCGCGCGGTTTCAGCGCCGGGAGTAGCAAGCAATCCATCTGCAATAGATATATGATCCCCCGCGGCATAGCCGCCGTGTTCCCCGGGATGCGTTCCCACCGGCGTTTCCGCGAATAACTCAACATAAAATCCTAAATACGGACTGTCGAGTATCTGCGCGATATACCCGATCAGGTTTGTGCGCGCGGCCCCCTCGACCGGAGAGGTTACGATTATGCCCGCCAGCGCCCGCTTCTGCTCGCCGGTCAGCGTACTCACGGCCCGGTTCATTGCCAGCGCTCCCGTGCGTTTCGCCCAGCCCTGAATCGCGGTCTTGTCTCCGGCGGTTATATAGTCCTTTAACTCCCGGATGTACGCGTTCGTATCCTGCGTTGCCGCTATTGTCGTTTTCTCAACCACCGGCTTCACGGCGATTTTTGCAGTCGCATCGGCTGAATACACACAACTGCTTGCCGCCAGCACGGCTATCACGATACTCACTGAAAACAATCTTATCATACTATCACTCCTGTTATTGTTACTATGCTCTTATTGTATCAACATTCCACCTTTCAAACAAGCACCATCACACGAAAAAAAGACCCGCCCGAAAACTTTTTTTAGGGTAGTCACTCTCCAGGATTTACAAAGGGGAACCATCCCGCCGTTCAGGTCCTTTAGGTCCCTTCGGTCCCTAACCCACGGAATCTTTATCCCCCACTAACCTCACAGAATACATTGGATACCATATCATGTGACGAGTCGATGTTTTTTCATTTTCGTGTATTTAGTGTGGTTCGTGGTTCCACATCGTAATTAATGTGAAATCGGGGTCCGACCCCGAAACTTAAGGTGTTCGCATATTAATTGTGTTTTTTTCAGCTTCTGTTTTTTCTTCCAGTCATAATTTCAATTGCGATTATCATGCCTGCCATGATCATTCCCGGTTCGGGTACGGCGTTGATTACAAGCGTTGTGGCCGGTTTACTTCTTCCCAGGATATTCGTTGTCCAGTAGTTCACTGTTCGTGTATCATCGATTGACGTTCTGACCACTTTTGTCGTAAACCAGGTGCCAAGCCATTCCTGCTCGATCGGTTCCGTGCCGTCGGCAAGCACCATGTGGCGCTTGCCTTTGCGGCCGATGACTATATTGGTCAGAACAGTGCTTGCAACCATATTCGATCTGCCTTCCATTATCAATTCAGGCGTGAATATATATGGGCTCCAGGCAGGGGACGGCCCTCCGGGGGTTATTGTTACAATGCCTTCGTTATTCGTGCTTAGCGCATGATAATATGTCGGTATTCCGAAAATTGCTTCTTCGTATCCGTCATTATCCCAATCGCCACCACGGGTTTCTGAATATATTGGATCAACTATATAAGGGTGGCCGGGTTCTCCGATATTTTCACCAGCTATCGCAAAACCGTTTGTACCGTTCGGCAGCCATAAATTCATAGTTTCAGGATACATTGGCCGACCATAAATTATAAGAGTTAAATTAGTACTGTCCGGCGGTGTTGGCAAAAGAATAACCGCACGCATCCCCCAGTCATCGTATCCATCGCCGTTAAGGTCTCCTATAACAGCTGTTAGTCCTCCATATGTTGCACCGGTTGGCGTCATTATTTCGCCCAGTTCCATATTTGCAGCATCAGGATTCGTTCCCCAGTTTGTTCTGCCGAACATAACAACACCGCCGTACATGATTATATCGTCTATATCATCACCGTTAATATCGCCAAAGCCACCGTTTTTTCTTACTGTAGCGTTTTTGAT
>CAZCLS010000361.1:0-4892 GCA_964499565.1 uncultured bacterium | reverse complement strand
AAGGCACATTAAGTATAATAGTGCTCCTTTCGATACTATGACGGTACGGGGTGTAGCTCAGCCTGGCTAGAGCGCTACGTTCGGGACGTAGAAGTCGCTGGTTCGAATCCAGTCACCCCGACCACTTTTACTATTCACAAATATTCTGTAATGTTTAGCATACACCGAACGGATGGCAATGGATAAACGAATACGAATTGCTGAAATTCTACAAGGTGATTACCGTAATCAGTCAGTTTGTGTGAAAGGCTGGGTCAGAACCCGCCGCGATTCAAAAGGCGGTTTTTCCTTTATCGAGCTCAATGACGGCTCGGTGTTTGATAACCTCCAGATCGTTGTCCCCGCCGATCTGCCTAATTATGCCGATGAAATCCAGAAACTCTATACCGGCGCCAGTGTCTCCGTCTCCGGTACCGTCATTCCTTCCCAGGGCAAAGGCCAGTCGGTTGAAATCCAAGCCGCTTCGGTCCGGGTGCTGGGCTTTGCCGAACCGCTGGATTACCCGATCCAAAAGCAGCGCACCTCTCTGGAACATCTGCGCACCATCGCCCATCTGCGTCCGCGCACGAACACTTTCGGCGCGGTTACCCGCGTCCGCAACTCGGTCGCCATGGCAATCCACGAGTTCTTTCAGTCGCGCGGCTTTCAATGGATATCTACTCCTATTATCACGTCCTCCGACTGTGAAGGCGCGGGTGAACTGTTCAATGTTACCACCCTTGATCCTTCCAATCCCCCCCGGACGGAAACCGGCAGTATTGATTATACCCGGGACTTTTTCGGCTGTCGCACCTTCCTGACCGTTTCCGGTCAACTCGACGTCGAAAATTTCGCCTGCTCCCTCGGTGACGTGTATACCTTCGGTCCCACCTTTCGCGCCGAAAATTCCAATACAACCAGGCATCTGGCGGAATTCTGGATGATTGAACCGGAAATGGCCTTCGCCGACCTGGAAGACGATATGCAGCTGGCCGAGGCGTTTGTAACCGACATTATCCGTTCCGCGCTCTCCCGTTGCGAACGCGACCTGGAATTCTTCAATCACCGCATCCAGCACGGCTTGCTCGAATCCCTGCGGCAGGTTATGGAGACTTCCTTCACCCGGCTCTCGTATACCGAAGCGATAGAAATCCTCTCAAAAGCCGAACGCGACTGGGAATTTCCGGTCTCCTGGGGTAAAGACCTGCAGGCCGAACACGAACGCTATCTGACTGAAGAATACTGCAAAGCCCCGGTTATCGTGTATAACTGGCCGGCCTGTATCAAACCTTTCTATATGCGGGTTAATGATGACGGCAAGACCGTTACGGCTATGGACGTGCTGGTACCCCGCTTCGGTGAAATTATCGGCGGCAGCCAGAGAGAAGAACGGCTCGACGTTCTCGACCGGCGCATCCAGGAAGCCGGCATGCTGCCGGCTGATTACTGGTGGTATCGCGACCTGCGCCGCTTCGGTACTGTCCCCCATGCCGGATTCGGCCTGGGCTTTGAACGCCTGCTGCAGTTTATTACCGGCATGGCCAACATCCGCGATGTCATCCCCTTCCCGCGCACGCCGGAAAATGCCGGGTTTTAATCTTTCCTCTTAATACTTCGCTCAAACACAGGAGCAGCAATGACCGATATCAAAAGTAATAATATTACCTGGCACGCCCACACGATTACCCGGCCCGACCGTGAAAAACGCAACAACCATAAAGGTGCCGTGCTCTGGTTTACCGGCCTTTCCGGCAGCGGCAAGTCTACCGTGGCTAACGCCGTCGAATCTCTGCTGTTCGATCAGGGCATGCTTACCTATGTCCTGGACGGAGATAATGTCCGCCACGGTCTGAACAAAGACCTTGGGTTCTCTCCCGTCGACCGGACTGAAAACATCCGCCGTATCGGTGAAGTGGCCAATCTGTTCGCTAACGCCGGTTTATTGGTCTGCACCGCCTTCATCTCCCCTTATCGGAACGACCGCGACCAGGTGCGCGCGATCTGCGGCGAGGGCAATTTTATTGAAATTTTCGTGGAATGCCCTCTAGACGAATGTGAAAAACGGGACCCTAAAGGCTTGTACAAAAAAGCGCGCGCGGGCTTGATTCCCGAGTTTACCGGCATCTCTGCCCCCTATGAAGAGCCCCAGGCACCCGAACTGATCCTGCACAGCGCTCAATTCAGTGTTGAGGAATGCGCCCAACAGGTGCTTGCCTTCCTGGGTCAGAACGGCTATGTTCAATAACGAGTAAACATTTCTCACTGGCACGGAATATTTTATACACTTGTGCCGCGGGGGTGTTCCGCGCAAATGCTCCCGCAACTCATTAGCAAGTTGGCACTTAATTTGCTTAGTAGATTTAACAGACTCGTATACTTCAGGTGTCTTTGTTATACTGTTCAGCCCTGGAATTATTTGCGCGAGTAGCGGGAAATTGGTACAATATTGTACATATGTAACATTAAACCAGACAATTGCAGTATGAACTACCCATCAACGTATTCAGTCCATTATTGGTCTATCAAACGCGTCAGCCTGTTCACCGCTTTGGCTGCTATGAGCTGCTGCCTCATGCTTCTGAATGGCTGCAAACCTAAACCGGAATCAAACCCCGCCGCTGTTTCTGCAACAGCGACCCAGGCCGTTACAGAACTCCCGGCTCTGACCGCAGACGAATCCGATGCGTTTAATCGCAAGAAAGTTGATGATTTGATGAAAAACATGTCGGAGTCCGAACGGGCCGCATTCCAGAAACTGCTCGACCAGCAGAATGCCGCTGCACGTATTGAAGACGACTCCAACACCACCGTCGTTGCGGAAAACCTGCCGACTTTTTTCCCTCTCACTGATGAACTCAAACAGATCATCGATGATGCTTTGCGCGCATTGCGAATGGACCTGCCCTATGAAGAGAAATTAAGAGCGATCGAAGCGCTTGACGGCATCTATAATCCCGCAATTCTGGAAGCCGTTTCGGCCGCACTGGACGAGGCTAATGTCGATATCCGCGAAGCGGCTTTGGATTCAATTATGGATTTGAATGATCCGGTCGTTATTCCCGTCGTTATGAAGGCCCTGGATGATGAAGACCCCGATATCCGTGAATACGCTCTGGATGCCGTTATGGACATCGATGACGAGCGCCTGAATGATGTGTTCGACAAGGCCCTGGATGACGAAAATGTGGATGTGCGTGATAACGCCGTCGACCTAATGCTGTTTATTGAATCCCCTAATATCCTGTCCAGTCTTGCCAAGGCCATGAATGACCCGGATGAGGATATTCGCGACAAAGCTCTGATTACTATTGAAGATATACCCGACCCCCGCGCTATAGATATTCTTATCCAGCAAGGTCTCCTGAATGATAATGAAACGATTCAGGAAGATACGATGGATTCTCTGGAATTTATTTTCGATCGCGAATTTAAAGATTATCAGGAGGCCCGCTCGTGGTGGGATGCCAATCGGAATACCTGGGTGTTTGATGAATAAGACCAGCCTTTGATTATTTGTGAAATTATTTTTTTCCGGTGCCACTCGCTCAGTCAGCGGTTCGTTGCATATCCTTCATGCCCGCGGACAGGCCTGGCTGCTCGATTGCGGCCTTTTTCAGGGCCGGCGCCAGGATATGTATGACTGTAATGCCAGCCTGCCTATCGCTCCCGGTGAAATCAGCGGGGTTTTTTTATCGCATGCTCATGTCGATCACAGCGGTCGCCTCCCCCGCTTAGTCCAGCAGGGATTCCGCGGCCCGATTTTCGCGACTCCCGCTACTATCGATCTTTGTCAGTTACTGCTTGCCGACAGCGCCTATGTGTTGAAATCACAAACTGCGGCCCTTAACCTGCGCCGCCTCAGACGCGAACTGCCCATCCTGCCCGACCTGTATTCCGAAGATGATGTTGCCCGGACCTTGAAACAAATGGTGCCCGTTCAATGGCATTCTCCCTTTTCTCCCGCGGATGGCCTGGACGTGGAATTTCTGCCCGCCGGCCATATCCTCGGCGCCAGTATCATTACTGTGCGCGATGGTTCCTGCTCACTCGCCTTTTCAGGCGACCTGGGCCGCACTGATGACTGGCTGCTGCCCAATCCCTGCTTCCCGCCGCATATCGATTATGTCGTGCTGGAAAGCACCTACGGCGACCGACAGCATCGTCCCTATGCCTATGCCCGGAGTAAACTGTGCGCCAATATTGTCGCTACTATTGATGCCGGCAGCATTGTCGTTATTCCCGCTTTCTCCGTCGGCCGTTCGCAACGCATATTATTTGAATTGCGGTCTCTGATGGCCCAGGGCGCCTTGCCGGATGTTCCCGTCTATCTCGATAGTCCTCTTTCTATCAAAGCATCGGAAAATTTTCTAGCCTATGTCAATACCCTCAGGGAAGACCCGCGCTGTATCCTGGGCGATTCATTTCTCGCCTGCCAGCCCGTTGTCTCTCCCCTCGAATCAAAAGAATTAGTGCAGGCTCCCGGCCCCTATATCGTTATTACCGCCTCGGGCATGTGTGAAGCCGGCCGGGTGCTCTATCACCTCGAACGGAATCTGCCCGATCCTTGCGCGCGAATCATGTTTGTCGGCTTCTGCGCTGAAGATACCCTGGGCCGCCAATTGATCGATGGTGCCGGGAATGTTAAAATAAACGGCAAATCTATCACCGTCCGCGCCGCGATAGATTATTTCGATACTTTCAGTTCCCACGCCGACCAGGACGACCTGGCTGCCTGGGTCCGCACTCAGCCGGAGGCCCATGCCGTGTTCCTCGTTCATGGCGAGGAAGACCAGTCTTTCGCCCTGGCTGAACGTCTTGAAAATGAAGGCAAGCATGAAATTATCGTGCCCTTCGCCGGCGAGCAGTTTGAATTAACCCGCGCCGGTCTGCGCAGCAGGTAAATTCCGCGAGCG
>CAZCLS010000360.1:0-4898 GCA_964499565.1 uncultured bacterium | reverse complement strand
TGCATGATCAATGATAGTAAAGAGTTTGCATGAAACAAGACCGGGGTCAGCGACCCCGGCTACAGTTGCGTTGGAAGCGTTTGTGCAGTGGAAAAAACAGCCTGAAGGCTGAACTCCAACGTGAGCATACACTGCTGGAGTACACGCTTCAGTCAAAGGCCTGACAGGTCAGCGTGAAGGAAAACAGTCCTTAATGTTTTTCTACGGTTCTACGGAGCCGTTCACTATCCATACAGCATTATCCGTCGCTTTGCTCTTGACGTGTTTTCCTTTACTGCCTTTCACCCAATCCTTGACCGCATACGTTCCATCCAGTTCCAGGCCTTTAACAATCAGCTTACCGAAACTGAACATGACCGGTTGGCCGATCCAGTTGGATACAGTCCGTGGATTCAGGGCGGCGTCATGGCCGCAGACAACACAGGTGTTTGAACCGGTTGAATCATACACGGCGTTGATCAACATTTTCTTGACACTAATGCCCGAGCCGGGTTTGTCTTCACCGGTAAAGTAGAGTGAATAGTCCAGCAGGTCACCGCCGCCGGTTTTACCGGATTTGACGATCAGCGAACCGAGCGATGTCGCCATAAGACAACGGGGTACTCCGTCAATGCCAAGATTACCGCCTGACGCGGCGATTAATTTGAATGGCCCACGCGCGGCAACAGTGTCGGGTTCCGCGGCCAGTGTTCCGCTGAGCAGGTTGGCATAGATACTGCCGCCGATCGCTGCCTTGGTTGTCGCGTGTTTAGCGGCTTTAATCTGAATGCTGTTAACAGGTTTTGCTCCGGCAGCGCCGATGACGGCCTGGAACCGGCGCGTGGCGCACTGCGTACCGAGATCACCGCCTTTCAGCTGCAGTTTATTGACTTCGCCCGCGGTTCGCACACAGTCAAGGGATCCGGCAATTGAAATGCTTTTAAAGCCCGAATCACTAAAGATACCGCAGATACGGGCAACGCCGTCTCCGACACCTTTGGCAGCTTTCACTTTTACCGTAAGACCATCTTTCGTCGTGCCGTTCGCGACATACAATGTCCGGCCTTCAGCCCGGACAGTGCCGCCTTTGCTCTTGTAGGAGACGCTGATTTCATCGCCGTCGATATCTGCTGTTGAAGACTTTTTATCCAGGGCCAGGTCTTCAACGACCAGCACCTGTCCGGCAGGTTGCATGAGCGAGTCGAAGGATATGATGATCATATTGACACCTCCGGGCGCCGGGGCAGGCAGGGCACCGGCATAAAACGGCACGAGATTCCATCCCGCGCTGCAGGTGCCGACGGCCAACTCCTGCGTTTGCGCACCGGCTGCGCCATACAAGCGGTACTCTCCGGCACTATCGGCTGTAAATTCAACCAGCCCGGTTTGGGTCTGACCGATCAGTTCCGGCCAGAGACACAATATGTCTGTGGCAATGGCGCCGCGCAGGATGGTAACATTGTCACTAGCACCGGCGCCGTAAGCATTCGTGCCGCTGACGGTAATGAGATTGGTACCGACCGCCAGGGGAATACCGGCAATGCTCCACAGCGGGGCGGCGGGGAAGGAGCCGCTTGCGCCGTTCAGGGTGTTAATCCAGCTCATGCCGCCCGTTACATAGGCGTTATTCGTTCCGGCCACGTTGAAGCTGGAAACATCATAGCTGACCGTGACACTTTCGCTGGTGACATTAACATACGGCGGCAGAACAGTCGGTTCTTCGCGCGTGATGGTAACATTGTCACTGGCAATGATTCCGGCATTGTTGGTACCGCTGACGGTAATGACATTCGCGCCGACTGCCAGGGGAATACCGCTAACGGTCCAGCGTGCGGCGGCGGGGAATTCGCCCGAACCTCCGCGATTATTCTGCCACCACAAGCCGCCGACGACCGCCGGATTATTACTGCCGCCGATCGTTCCCAGGGTAATGTCATAAGCTACGGAATAATTGGCATTCGTAATATCCACTACCGGAGTGATAGAAAGTGACACAACTGTTTCGGCTGACACCGGCAGACCGGGACGCGGAGTCTGTTCGTCTTTCACCCGGGCGCGGACATGCACGATCGCCGGGTAGACCGGCACACTGACAAAGGCATCAAATTCTCCGTTTGGCCCCACTGTTTCGGTTAAAGCAGACCAGGACGATTCATCATCGAAGCGATACTCGACGACGATATAGTCTGCCGGCAGCAGATTATCGCTGCCTGTCTCGCTGCAGAGCACGGCGCCGACAATATTTCCATTGTTATTTCGAGGCGTGTCACTAAACGACAGCGCGTAAGCCGGATTGACCGTATCCAGTACAAGGTCCGCCGTGTCCCAGGCGCAATTAACGCTGCCGGGCCAATCCAGAGTCGTGTCGGGGCCGCGTGTATCGGCATAATAGGCCGCACCGGTAACGGTCGTATGAGAAAACGCCCGCAGCCAGCCCTTAGCCGTACGATTGGAAATAGTAAATCCGATCGACGAAGCGACAAAACCCGCCTGCCCGGCGTCACCGGCATTAGTCAGGGACCTTTCCGCACCGATTGTCGTAAGTCTCACACCATCTTCATGGCAATCGGCCGGCACAAAATATCCATAGGCGTCACTGCCGACCGGAACGACATCGTTCCAGCGGTTCGTCGTGGGCGGGGCGAAGGCATTCAGGCCGTCCGGGCCTGAAGCCAGGCACTGCACACGCATTCCAACCGGCAGGCCGTCACCGCCGCGCATAGTGAAATGATGATTTTCTTCTCCCACATAGGGTGAATTAGTTGAAACCACAAAGCGTTCACGCGGGCCATACAGCACGATTGTTCCTTCGCCATTATCTCCCGAATACCCAGCGCCGGGATTCACAAAAATATTAGATGGAGCAAAATCCATCACAATATAATATACCGCAATCCGGCCGCCGCCGCCGGAACCGGAATCATTGCCGCGCGCGCCGCCATTGGCATTCATTTCTCCTATACCCTTCAGACGGGCGCATTCAACCATAATCGAGCCGCCGCTGCCGCCGCCATTATAATTCGGAGCATTTTGACCATTAGCCAGTAAAGCGCCGTTTATTGTTATCTCTTCGGCGATTATATGAATACTCCCGCCGCCGAGGGTGGGAGTGCCACCGGTTCCGCCTGAGCCCAGGGCCAAAGGCCAGAAGATATCACCAAAGATCGGGCATGACTCACCGCCATAGTATCCGCCGCGCCCGCCATAACTGCCACCCGATCTACCTGTGGTTGCCGCCAGCGGGCCCGTACCGCGGGCACTGACATTGATCTGGGCATTTGATTCCACAAACACCCGCTGGGCCACCATCGCCAATCCGTTGGAATAGCCGGTCCCATGGCTCATAACCGAACTGCCGGTCAGCAGCACATTGTTGCTGTACCCGAATACACCTGAATGCGTCCAGCTTCCATTGATCAGCAGAACGTCCGGCCCGGCCACATCGCCCGTCATAGTAACGTAAGCTCCCGTTACGATTGTTTCCGTCAGGTATAGTTTATTACTTACCGTTAAATCAAAACGAGCCTGATTGTTCACGTAAAGCCGATCGAACTTGTTAACCGCCATAATCAAATCGGTGGGCCTGTTGGCTGTATGTACGTGGGACAGGTTGTCCAGGATTAATTGGCCGAATGGTTCCGCGTTGTCCTTGATATAGACCGTTCCCGCGCCGCCGGCTTGATTCGGATCACTCGCGTACGCGCCGCCGCACTGAATTAAGCTGAAATTGAATCCCGCGGCATCATCACTGAAAACCGCGATTCGGCCGCCACCGCCCGAACCGGAATCGTTTCCGCGCGCTCCGCCGTTCGCCTGCATGTTCCCGGCTCCCGTCAGCGTGCCGACATCGACTAAGATCGAGCCGCCGCTGCCGCCGCCGGTATAATTCGGCGCGTTCTGCCCGTTGGCCAGCAAGGCGCCATCCAGCTCCAGAGTCGCAGCAGTAATATGTATTCTCCCGGCTCCACGCGTCGTTGACGTTCCAATCCCCCCGGCGCCCAGGGCGGTCGGCCAGAAAATATCTTCATAGGTCGGAGACGATACTCCACCGTAGTCTCCGCCGCGCCCGCCATAACTGCCGCCTGATCTGCCCGTGGTTGCCGCAAGCGGCCCCATGCCGCGACTGCTGACATTGATCTGGGCATTTGATTCCACAAACACCCGTTGGGCAACTATCTGCAGTCCGTTGGAATAACCGGTAGCATGAGTCATAACCGAATTACCAGTCAGTTCTACCGTATTGCTGTATCCAAACACGCCCGCATGCGTCCAGCTTCCGTTGATCAGCAGAACATCCGGCCCGGCCACATCGCCGGTCATAGTGACGTAGGCACCCGTTACGACTGTTTCCGTCAGGTACAGTTTATTACTTACCGTTAAATCCAGACGAGCCTGATTGTTCACATATAGCCGGTCGAACTTATTAACTTCCATCGCCAGATCGGTGGGCCTGTTCGCTGTATGTACGCGTGACAGATTGTCCAGGACTACTTGGCCGAATGGTTCCGCGTTGTCCTTGATATAGACCGTTCCCGCGCCGCCGGCTTGATTCGGATCACTCGCGTACGCGCCGCCGCACTGAATTAAGCTGAAATTGAATCCCGCGGCATCATCACTGAAAACCGCGATTCGGCCGCCACCGCCCGAACCGGAATCGTTTCCGCGCGCTCCGCCGTTCGCCTGCATGTTCCCGGCTCCCGTCAGCGTGCCGACATCGACTAAGATCGAGCCGCCGCTGCCGCCGCCGGTATAATTCGGCGCGTTCTGTCCGTTGGCCAGCAAGGCGCCATCCAGTTCCAGAGTCACGGCGGTAACATGCAGCCGACCGCCTCCGCGCGTCGTTGCATTTCCTATCCCCCCGGCTCCCAGGGCGGTCGGCCAGAAAATATCTTCATAGGTCGGAGACGATACTCCACCGT
>CAZCLS010000359.1:0-4902 GCA_964499565.1 uncultured bacterium | reverse complement strand
GAAGACAAACATCAACCTGCAGCATCGGAAGAAACCAGTCTACTCGACAATTATTGACAATTTGAAGGGAGGGAGGGGTCTGACCCCTGAAAACTATGAATCAGACAGACTATAAGATCTACATCGCCGGCCACCGCGGCATGGTGGGTTCCGCCATCGGGAGAAGGCTTGAAGAGAAGGACTGCAAAAATCTCATCTCCCGGTCTCACAAGGAGCTTGACCTCACGAGGCAGCAGGATGTCGAGGAGTTCTTCGAAAAGGAACGGCCCGAATACGTTTTCCTGTGCGCGGCAAAGGTTGGGGGCATATTAGCCAACAGCACATACACGGCCCAGTTCATCTATGAAAATACAATGATAGCGGCCAACGTGATCCATGCCTCTCATAAATATGGAGTCAAAAAGCTCCTGAACCTCGGCTCTTCCTGCATCTATCCCAGGGCCGCCCCACAGCCACTGAAGGAAGAATATCTCCTGACATCGGAGTTGGAACCGACGAACGAACCTTATGCCATAGCGAAGATAGCGGCGATAAAGCTGTGCAGATACTACAACGAACAATACGGGACAAATTTCATGTCCGTCATGCCTACAAATCTCTACGGCCCGAATGACAACTTCGATCTTGAAACATCGCATGTTCTCCCCGCGTTGATACGTAAGCTGCACCTGGCGAAACTCCTTTCTCAAAAAGATTACCAGGCCATTAACAGCGACCTTGAAAAATTCGGAAACGGCCTGTCCTCCGGTTTGTCCGATAATCCGGCGCTGATTACCGGGCACCTGTCAGGATTAGGTGTCCACCCGGACAGGGTTGTCCTGTGGGGAACAGGAGGGGTGAAGAGGGAATTTCTCTACGCGGATGACATGTCCGATGCCTGCGTCTTTCTCATGGAAAATTATGACGCGAAGGATATCGGCGAATTCATCAATGTCGGCGCCGGCACAGACATCCCCATAAAAAAACTGGCGAAGATGATATCGGGGATCGTGGGCTACAGCGGCTCGATAGAATGGGACAACACAAAGCCGGACGGCACCCTGCAAAAACTATTAGACATCTCCAGAATCCGAAACAAAGGTTGGGCCGCAAAAACTTCCCTTGAGAAAGGCATAGAAAAGACGTATAAGTGGTATTTAACTAATCTATAAGGAGTTTCCCCATTAGAAATTTAAAATCCAAAATTCAGAAATCTAATGCTCGGCGCATTCTAATTACCGGTGGCGCCGGATTCTTGGGCTCGCATCTCTGTGATCGTCTGGTTGCGGAGGGCCATGATGTTTTGTGCCTGGACAATTTCTTCACCGGCGGAAAACAGAACGTGAGCCACCTCCTTGGAAAACCCAACTTCGAGCTGATACGTCATGATCTGGTGCAGCCCATCTTCCTCGAAGTGGATGAGATATACAATCTGGCCTGCCCCGCCTCGCCCATCCACTATCAATACAACCCGGTAAAGACGGTCAAGACCAGCGTCATGGGCGCCATTCACATGCTGGGGCTGGCAAAAAGAGTTAACGCCAGAATCCTGCAGGCCTCCACCAGTGAGATCTACGGAGATCCCGCTGTCCATCCTCAGAAGGAAGACTACTGGGGCAACGTCAACACCATCGGCATAAGATCCTGTTACGACGAGGGTAAACGCTGCGCCGAGACCCTCTTTTTCGATTATCACAGGCAGAATAAAGTCAACATCAGGGTAGTGCGGATATTCAATACCTATGGGCCGAGGATGCAACCGGACGACGGCCGGGTAGTCAGCAACTTTATCGTCCAGGCCCTGAAGAATCAGGACATAACAGTCTTCGGTAACGGATCGCAGACCCGTTCCTTCTGCTACGTCGATGATCTGATAGAAGGCATGGTCAGGATGATGAATGGCCCCGATGATTTCATCGGGCCTGTAAACCTGGGGAACTCCGGAGAATTTACCATCCTCGAACTCGCCGAAAAAATTATAGAAATTACAAATTCAAGATCAAAGATTATTTTCAAGCCTCTCCCGGAGGACGACCCCAGACAACGCCAGCCTGACATTACGCTGGCCACGGAAAAACTTGGATGGGAACCGAAAACAGATCTGGAAGAAGGTCTCAAAAAAACAATACAATATTTTAGAGAGGATAAAAGAGTCACATCTTAAATATTTACGTTTTATATCAAGGATGTACAGAGATAATCATTGTGAATAGTTAATAATTAAGATGTGACCCTCTCTCAGAGAAAGGAGCAGATGTGAACGTTCCGTTGCTGGATCTGAAACCACAATTAAAGACGATCGAAAATGATGTGAGGCTTGCCGTCAACGAAGTAATCAGTTCCACCCATTATATAATGGGTCCGAAGGTGGAGAAGCTTGAAGATGAGATAGCAGAATATGCGGGCGCTAAATACGCAACAGGAGTTTCTTCCGGAACAGACGCCCTGCTGATTTCTCTCATGGCTTTAGATGTTGGCCCCGGCGATATCGTCATTACGACGCCATTTTCATTCTTTGCCACGGCAGGCGTTATCGCGCGACTCGGCGCGACTCCCGTGTTTGTGGATATAAATCCCGATACATATAATCTCAGCCCGGACGCATTGAGGCACTGGCTTGGAGCAAACAGAGAAAAGATTGACAGAGTAAAGGCGATAATCCCCGTACATCTCTACGGGCAGTGCGCGGACATGGATCCGATCCTTGAGATCGCCGGGGAACACAATATCCCGGTTGTTGAAGACGCTGCCCAGGCCATCGGCGCGAGATATCCTTCGAAGTCCGGAATAAAAAAAGCAGGCACTATGGGAACTATGGGCTGCTTCTCATTCTTCCCCAGCAAAAATCTCGGAGCCATGGGCGATGGCGGGATGGTTGTTACAAACGATGCGAATATTTATGAAAAACTGAAGAAACTCAGAAACCATGGCGCCAACCCGAAATACTACCACGAGCTGATCGGAGGCAACTTCCGGCTTGATCCGATCCAGGCGGCGATTCTTTCGGTGAAACTGCCTCACCTCGACAAATGGCATTCAATGAGACAGGAGAATGCCGCCCACTACGACAGAAATCTGAATATCGAAGGCGTAGCAACCCCCACAGTCGCCTTCAAAAGAAAATATCATATCTACAACCAGTACGTTATATCCGTAGCCGAAAAAAGAGACGACACGAGAAAGTTCCTCACAGAAAACAGCATAGGCACCGAGATCTACTACCCCGTGCCCTTCCACAAACAGGAATGCTTCAGATACCTGGACTATAAATCAGGTGATTTTCCCAACAGCGAATATGCCGCGGAGCATACCATCGCCCTGCCCATCTACCCGGAATTAACCACCGAAATGCAGGATTATGTTATCCAGAAAATAATGACAGGACATCGACTATAAGAAAAAACCAGCTGGCTCTGAAAAGATGAGAAGTTTATAAAAAGATACCTGCCGTGCACTTTAGATGCTTTAAAAAGTGTAGCGGTGGGGGCAGTATAATCCACGCTTTTTGTAACCCGTCACTGGACTTAAGGAGGTATTCGTATGAAAAATTATAAAAAAATTCTCGCGTTTCTGGTTGTGGTTTTATTTGTGATATCAATGGTTCCTGTTGCGCTGGCTGATGATGGAGAAAAAATCAACATCAATACCGCCACAGTGGAAGAGTTGGTCAATCTGAAGAGGATTGGCCCGAAGCACGCTGAGAGGATAGTGCAGTACAGGGATGCCAACGGCCCTTTTGTTAAGGTGGAGGATATCATGATGGTGAAGGGAATTGGGCCCAAGACGTTGGAAGTAAACAAGGATGTGATTATAGTGGAATAGACCGGTTTGCATAACGCCAGGTGACGGGTTATGAAAAAGCGTGGTTTGAAATTATTATGGATCGCTTGGACAGGGAAATTCTCAATATAATACAGGAAGGGCTTCCTCTCGACGCGAGGCCGTTCAGGACTCTGGGCGCGCTGGTTGGTATCGATGAGGATGATGCCTTGGAACGTGTCAGGAGGCTTAAAAATGCAGGCATTATTCGCCGGATAGGTGCTGTTTTTGATACCGGGAATCTTGGTTTCACGAGTACGTTGTGTGCCGCGAAGGTGTCCCCTGACAGGCTTGAAAGGTTTGTGGATATTGTCAATTCGTACAGGGGAGTTACCCATAATTACCTGAGAGACTATGAATATAATGTGTGGTTTACGCTTATAGCGCCCACTGAGAATGAGATTGAAAAGGCGCTGGCGGATATTTCGAGGGAGACCGGCATCATCAATATTATCAGCATGCCGGTCAAGCGCAGATTGAAGATCGACGCGAGATTCAGGCTGTAATAAAGGGCCTGGATCCTTCAATATTGATTGACTTGACAAAACCTCTATGTTATAGGCGGCTCGGCGATGGGTAAAGTCAGTAAAAAGAAGATGGCATTCCAGATGGGATATGCTGCGAGCCTTGGCCTTGCCATGGTTATCGCGATCTTTGGGTGTCTCATGATCGGGGTGTATCTCGATAAAAAGATGGGGACGAATAATATTTTTACCCCCCTGTTTTTGTTGATAGGTGTTGCCGCCGGCTTCAGGAATTTCTATCTTTTTATAAAAAGTACCTTTCCCGATAAGGAGAAAGGATCGGACAAGGCCGTAGACGATGGTCGACATAAAAAAAACCGTCATGCAGAGAAACATTGAGACAGGAAACTGGGTGGTGCTTGGTATATTCCTTATCCTTAGTTTTCTGTTTCTGCCGGGCAGGTTTACGCTTGGGGTGCTGCTGGGAGGCCTTATCAGCATAGTAAATTTTCACTGGCTCTCCAGGGATCTTCGGGGCACCTTTCTGAAGCACGCGGACCGGGCAAAGCCCTTTATGATGTTAAAATATTATATAAGGTTTATCGTTACGGGAGTTGTGCTTTTTTTTGTCATAACCAGG
>CAZCLS010000358.1:2873-4936 GCA_964499565.1 uncultured bacterium | reverse complement strand
ACCGTTGTCTGTCTTTTTCCCGGTCAGGGAGCATTTTACCAGGGAGTAGGAACCGATCTTCAACTGCATGCTCCGCGTTTCAAGGACATAACCGCGATAATAGAGGAGGAAGCGAACCGGTTGTTGGGAGTGACAATCAGTCCGGCGCTGTTTTCCGCTACACCTCCGTCCGCGGAGCAATTACTAATGGAAGGGCCGGAGCAATTACAACTGGTAATATACGCGATCGCGGTAACAGTGTATAAAGAGCTTGAGGAACGGGGAGCGGGGATAGACATGCTGTGCGGGCACAGCTTTGGAGAGCTGGCGGCTTTAGTATGCGGCGGTGCGTTCAGCATACGGCAGGGAGCGGAATTAGTGTGCCACCGCCTGACGGCATTGAAAGAACTGCAGGGAGACCGGGGTTTCATGGCGGCGTTCGGCATAGGAACCGGGCGGGCACGCGACCTGGTGCGGCTGGCGGGAGAAGAACGCTGCGCGGTGGCGGTGGAAAATCATGACAGCCAGACGGTATTGTCAGGAACAACCGAAGCGATGGATGTGCTGGTCAAAATCGCGGAGATATTGAATATACCGGTCAAGCGGCTAGTATCAGCCTATGCGTTTCACTGTCCGGCGGTGATGAAAACGGTAGCCGAACGTTTTGCGGTCCTGACACGGCACATACACGGCAACCCGTTGCAGACACCGGTGTATTCACCTATCCTGGGCAGGGAATATAACGATGAAGATGATTTAACTGAATGCCTGGCGGAACATTTATACAAGCCGGTGCGCTTCAGCGAAGCAGTACTGCACATGTATACCGGAGGGAGCAGGTTATTTATAGAATGCGGTGCATTAAAGACGTTGACAACGCTGGTAAAAACGGGATTGAAAGATCCGACGGCGACAGTAATTCCCATGTTAGACCCGGCCCGGAACGGGGAGTCATTTTCTCTGGCAATGCAGATGCTTGAAGCCGCGGGCGTTGTACCGGAGGAGAGCGGAAAAAACTTGCGGGAGTATATTCTGCCGGGAGTGCCGCCGGCGTCATTTGATGTCTTCTGGCGGGCACATGGTCCGGAATTCATCAAAAAGATTCGGGCGCGATATGAACTGGAACAACGGGAAAATGAAAGCCGTGCAGGACAACCGGCCGGGGAAGCCTGCCGGGCTGAAAGGGAGCAGGAACAAAGAAGCGGGCAGAGCCGAAAGCAGATATATAATGAATTGAGAGAGCTGTATGCCGCGGTACTGGAGTATCCTTCGGAAGTATTTGAAGAACAGATTGATTTAGAGGCGGAACTGGGGGTAGACTCAGTCAAGCAGATGGAACTGTTGAGCAGAATCCAGGACCGGTACGGCATACCGCCGTTACCGGAAGATTTCCGGTTGAGCGAGTATAACACGTTAGGAAAAGTAACCGACCTGGTTATGCGGGCATTACAGGTATCGCATGAATGAGTTCGCGGGAAAAATAGTATTGATAACGGGCGGCGCCAAAGGAGTCGGCAAAGCTATAGCAACACTATTCGGCCGGAAGGGGGCGAGAGTGATCCTGAATTATTTTCATTCTCACGACCAGGCCAAGGCCACGCGCCAGGAATTGGAAGCGGAAGGGATACGCGTCTATCTAATTCGCGCTTCGGTAGCGCGGGCGGATCAGGTTGACCGGATGTTCACGGAAATAGAGGAACAGTTTGGCGGGCTGGACATCCTGGTAAACAATGCCGCGGACGGCGCGTTAGTGGGATTGGATGAGATAACGGAAGAGCAGTTAAACCGAGCGTTCAATACTAACGTAAAAGGGGCGCTGTGGTGTGCGCGAAAAGCAGTACCGTTAATGAAAAAGAGAGGCGGCGGGGCTATCGTGAACGTATCATCTCTGGGGGCGCAATTTCCGCTGGAGAATTATGCCGTAGTAGGACCGACCAAAGCCGCGCTGGAATCGCTGACAAAATATCTCGCGTTGGAATACGCGCAGTTTTCTATCCGGGTGAACACCGCATCAGCGGGACTGCTTGACACGGAAGTAATCCGGCATTTTCCTGATTACGAGAAAATGACGGAAGAATGGCGGC
>CAZCLS010000358.1:0-2773 GCA_964499565.1 uncultured bacterium | reverse complement strand
CAGAGCACTATGAAGGCGGAAAGAAACCGGCGGCGTACTATCTGCCGCACAAGGCGGCTGGCGCGGCAATTCACGGCATCCTGCCGGCCGGCACGCGCATGCGGGTGATTGACACGGCGTGTTCATCATCACTGTACGCGGTAGACGCGGGAATTAAAGAGTTACGGGGAGGGGAGTGTGACATAGCGGTATGTGGAGGAGCGATGGCACTCGGTCCATTGAACAGTGTGCTTTTTTCGCGGCTGGGTGGATTGTCGCGCAGTGGTCGACCGTTACCACTCAGTGCCGACGCGGACGGCGTACTGTTTGCCGATGGTGCGGCAGTGATTATTTTAAAAAGGCGAACAAAGGCTGAAGCAGACGGAGATACAATTCTGGGTGTTATTAGTGGTACCGGATGTTCATCGGACGGCAAAGGCAAAGCAGTAGCGGCGCCGAACAGCACGGGGCAAATTCTGGCACTCCGGCGCGCATGGGAAAATAATCCTGACCAGGCGAAAAGGGTCAGGTGGATTCTGACCCATGCAACTGGAACACCCCGGGGGGATGCAGTAGAGCTGGAAGCTCTGGCGGCACAGGCGGATAGAACGGGGCTGGTATATCTAACATCCAACAAAGGCCTTATCGGGCATACTGGATGGGCAGCCGGGATAGTATCAATTATTCAAGTCATTCTAAGTTTACGGCATGCAGTCATTCTTCCCCAGCATGGCAGTGAAAATTCCGATTGGAACCCGGCTATTCAGAAATCCCGGTTTGATATACCCGCCGTGCCGGTGAGCTGGCAAGCGGAACAGGGGCAGCCGCGGGTTACCGGAGTATCCGGTTTTGGGTTTGGCGGAACTAACGCGCACGTATTGATATCTGAACATAGTGCTGGGCCGCGAAAAGCAGCATGCGCTAAAACTGACAGGGACAGGATCGTCATAATCGCCTGGTCTGCCCGGGTACCGGGGCTTGATACCATGCCGGCAATTACGGCCTGGCTGCAAGGCAGAGGAGAAGCTCCCGGCACAACGTTTGGTAAGACGTATGTACTATCAGCGGATGCCGGGCCGCGGATACCGCCCAAAACATTACGAACACTTGACCGCAGTCAGTTGATGGCAGTGGAATGCGTACATGAGATTCGCACAACACTCGGTCTCGTTTTTGACCGGTTGAGTGAAACAACGGGAGTGTTTATTGGACACATGGGGAAAACCGGGCATGCTATTCATTACGGCACGCGCTGTTATCGCGAGGCGGTGTTCACGGCACTGGAGCAAGACAAGCACCTGGCAGGCAGCGGCTGGCTGGAGCAATTGAAAGAGATAGTAACAGCGGAAATAGAACAATCGGTGCCGGCCTCGAATGAAGATTCGTTTTCGGGAATGATGCCGAATATTATAGCGGCCCGGATAGCAAACTGGTTTGATTTACACGGTCCGACGATGACAATCGACGGGGGCTACAGTTCGGGATTAAGCGCGCTGGAAGCGGCCCAACAATATTTACAGGCCGGGGACATAACCATGGCACTATGTGGCGGGGTAAACGGTTCCAGTCTGCCGGCGATGACAGAAATTTTGCGTGAAAGCGGATGCACAGGCGCAGTGGCAGGAGAAGGAATCTTTATGGTTGCCCTTATGCGCGAAACAGACGCGCGGAGATATGGGATTTCTGTATTAGGAGTAATTGAATCGTGTGGAGCAGGATTACCGGAGACCGGCACGGCTGGAACAGTAGTTTCCTGCGGTGTGCCACGGAAAGGCGGTCCGGGAATAAACTACTTGGGAGGAGAAGGGGCATTAGGCTTGCTGAAGGCGCTGCATGCTGGTAAGGAGACTGTAATGATTGCATGTGCCGGGGACACCGCTGAATGGAACCGGCACATACAGCTTTCCGTACCGGCCGCGCGAAAGGGAAAAGAGGCTGTATCAGGGAAAATGGAGCAAGAGAACGAAAGCGAGAATTACGATCAAGGAATGCAGTTGCTGACACAGAGGCATGAAGTA
Organism: uncultured bacterium; assembly: GCA_964499565.1. Classification (GTDB taxonomy): domain Bacteria; phylum Auribacterota; class UBA3054; order UBA3054; family CAZCLS01; genus CAZCLS01. The sequence goes on along the minus strand of CAZCLS010000358.1, from coordinate 776 downwards.
CAGCTCGTAGCACTGCCAGAAGAATATGCCGGACATGCCATACCTTTTGTACAAAAAAGCAGTATAATTCTGACAAACGATACCAGGTTGATTTCGGCGATCGGCGAACTACCCGAGGAAATCGTTGTAATATCAACAACAGCAATTCGGGAAGAGAACAGGAGCTGGCAGTATCTTCCGGAAATCACACCGGCAGCCGTTAAAAATGTACTGGACCGAAATGGCCGGTCAAACACGCATGTACGGATACTAGTGAATCTTGAGCAGACACAGGCAGCCGAAGAGGCGATATACGGTGAGGCGCCGGAACTCACTAAATTGCACGACCTGCTGTTTTTAGTTGCGCGCGCGATGCATCCGGCAATGATCCGGCCGGGCAGTTCATGCCTGGGATTGTTCACCGGGGCGCTCAGGCAGGGAATTCCCCACCCGCTTTCAGGATTGTTTGCGGGACTGATAAACGGGATAGCGCGGGAGGTGGATGCCGACTGTCAGTGCGTAGCGTTGTTTACTGCAGCTCACGACGTATCAGAAGCCCTGAAGGAAATGGAACGAGTCGTTCGCCTGCGGAAAATCTGGCCGGCAGTATTTCGTGAAAACGGTGAATTCAAAACATTGATACCAATTGAGCAAGCGGTGGAACCGACAGAGAACAATCAGGCGTGGTTAGGACGGGAATCGGTCGTTGTGGCTACCGGCGGCGCGCGCGGCATAACGGCGGAAATAATGAAAGAACTGGCACGGCGATTCAGGCCAAAGGTGTATTTAATCGGCAG
>CAZCLS010000357.1:0-4938 GCA_964499565.1 uncultured bacterium | reverse complement strand
TGATTCATGTCAGTTCCCTGGTTGAAATATACTGTCTGCCGCTCCCAGAAGCGGTGCGGCAACGGATAGGTGTGATCTGATTACCGGAACCGGCAGGATCGATGCAAGCGGTTCCCCGAAAAGATCTATTGCCCGCGCAATACCGCCCATCACCAGAACCGCGTCGGCCCGGAACGATTTGACAAACGGTCGCAGAAATGTTCCCAGTTCATGCCCAAAGGCGGTAAATACATTATGAATGGCCGTGTTGCCATCCCTGGCTCTCGCCGTAACACAGGACAACTCTTCATCTGCAATGCCGGCCTCAGACAAAGCAGCTGATATGCCGCGGGATGAAAATGTTTCGTCAGCTATCCTGCCTTTGAATGGTACGGCATACAGCCAGCCGTTTTCCGGAATTCCTTCAGCGGTTGTAATGACCTTGCCATTCTCGATAAATGCCGAACCGAGACCGGTGCCAAGCGTAATACCGATAATCCGATTGAATTCGTTTCCCGCGCCATAGCGGGCTTCCCCGAGAATCGCAGCTTTGGCATCCCCGGTGAATTTGAGGGCTGTATTTCTCAGAGCAAGCAGCGCGTTTAAACGGTCACCAATAGCGATGCCGTACAACTGAGCATATTTCGCCTGGTCTTTGATGTAACATATTCCCCGTTCATAATCGAATGGCCCCGGAAATGCCAGGCAGATTCCACGTAATTCCTCCGGTTTCATCCGGGCCAGATGCATTCGTATGACAGCCGCGAAACAGTTGAGCAGCGTATCAGCATCACGGGAGGAATCAATAGCGGTGATGAGTGGTTTGCCAAGCAGTACATGCGCAGCACCGACAATGCCGCTTTTTATGGACGAACCGCCGATATCAAGTGATATAACCATTCCGGAAGAATTTGTACAAAAACCAGACGGGTTTTCCTGCATCGTTCACCATGTCAAACACTAGTAAAAAACAGATTGTACGCAAGGTTCCTGCTGAGGAGGGAATAGTATAGTAAAAACGACCAGGTAATGCAATATCAATACTAATAAACTTATTTCAGTTGATCTCCGGTAATTCGCACGAGTGATCCACCACATCATATAACCAGTATACCGTAGGGGGCTCATACCGGCAATTATTTATAAAATCAGCATTTTTGCTGATTTTCCTCTATAAATACAATGCGTAATCGACGGAAGGGGAAAGGATGGTCGGGGTGACTGGATTCGAACCAGCGACTTCTTGCTCCCAAAGCAAGCGCTCTAGCCAGGCTGAGCTACACCCCGTGAAGTGCAAGAATACTACACAATCAGCGGGTAAAAGTCAAGGGTTTGACTTTCAAATGGACTTTTGCTATACTGTGCTTCCAATTTTGAGAAGCAGGCTCAACTGGTGACAGCCTTTGCGGCGGGCCGTTAGCTCAGATGGTAGAGCATCTGACTTTTAATCAGAGGGTCGCTGGTTCGAGTCCAGCACGGCTCACCAGGGCCGCCTGAAAGAGCATAGGAGCAAGTGACTTTACAGTCCCCATCGTCTAGTCCGGCCTAGGACACCGGGTTTTCATCCCGACAACAGGGGTTCGAATCCCCTTGGGGACGCCACTATAGAAATGCACTGAAACCCGCATGAATACAAGCGTTCATGCGGGTTTTTGCTGTGGTTTTTGAATGGTGAAAAGGGACAGGAAATGGCACGAAATGATATGAAGACGGGTACCATACGGGTACCAGACCTTTTCAACTATATACTCCAGCTGCCATAAATTCTGGTCATTTTCATGCCGTCCAATTACTACGACGCTGCTGCCGGTAAGTCCGGCCCTGAACTCAAATCAGCCCTTGCCGGTATTATCTCCAATCATACCGTCAAGACCTATGGCGATGCCAGAACCATCCTGCAGATTCTCGATGCTGACCCCGGCAATACCAGCAATGTACTCCTGGTATACTCCGGCTATTCAGTTATCGGGGCATGGGATGCCGGCATCACCTGGAAGGATAGTTATGAGAAAGCTTTTCATTATCAGGTCTCCATCAGGTTAAAATTGTTGAATTCAATCAAATCGCATACCCATAGTACAACCTGAATAATGAAATGTCACCGCCAGCAGATGTCAGCTGGTGTAATCAGATGCTATCTTATGTAATTAGAGGTTATATGGGGTAATCTTATGCAATTTTTGTTATAATACTCTCAGTGTAAAATAATACTATAAGGCGAGGAGCCTATATGGCCAAAAATGTATTTGTTTTAGGAGCGGGGGCTTCGATGCATACAGGTGCCCCACAAATGAGTGATTTCTTAGATAAGGCACGAGATGTATACTTTAATGGATTGTGCGGTGAATATTATAAGCCGTTTTTTGAAATTGTATTTTCCGCTCAAGCGAGTTTACAGGCGGCCCATTCAAAATCAAGTTTAGAAATTGATAATATTGAATCTTTATTTTCAGCGTTTGAAATGGCTAAATTATTAAAATCTTTTCCGGGTAATAATACTAGTATAAATAATATTATTAACTCAACCAAAAAACTGATAATTCATACATTGGAAAACACTACATTGTTTAATTATGCGCCTCAAAAAAGCGCCGTTTTTCCATCGCATACATATGCTGAATTTATCAGACTTATAAATTTTATTGGCACAGACGATGTTGCGATTATTACATTTAACTATGATATTGCTTTAGATTTCGCGGTAATCAGAACAGACAATTACTTCCCATCATATTCAATTAATACTCAAGGATATGGGCCACGTAAGCCTATCAAAGTATATAAATTGCATGGATCGTTAAATTGGTGCCGACATGATAGAAAGATATTTAGTTTAGACGATTTCCAATTTACATTTGAAGGTAGCCATCCAGTTATAGCAAATATCGACAAATACATCGCACAAAGATTGAATATTCAAAGAAGTAAAGTTAACCAATTAATTGTACCGCCTGTTTGGAACAAAAGTAAAGACTACAATGCCTTAGCTCCGGTATGGATAGCTGCAACAAAAGAGTTAGAAAATGCTGAGAATATATTTGTTATTGGATATTCCATGCCCGATACAGACAGCTTTTTTAAATACCTTTATTCTTTAGGCACTATAAGTAATATTCCTATTAGAAGATTTCATGTTTTTAATCCGGATATCAGTAACATTGACAATAGGTTTAGAAAAATACTCGGCCCCGGCGCTGAAAAAAGATACAAATCATATGAGAGCACTTTTAATCAAGCAATTAGTATAATAAAAGACATTCTTTCGGTAAAACTTCCAATTGGGAACAAATCTCCATATATTGAGAATCCAGATATTCTACCAAGGTAAAGATAATATTTTTATAGCTATACTTTAACATATTTCAATCCATAATAAGCATTATCAATTTGCAACAGCTCCGGTCTGAACAACTTGGGAGCACCATCGAGCGCCGGCTCCCAAGTTGCGAGTTCAGTATTCTGATCTACCATCCGTAATGTCCCTGACATAATTTCCTCAAGCGTTTCCCGGATCAGCCTCAAGCCCATAGGAAACAGTTCCCACCGCCACAACTCGGATGCAGTATCATCCGGATGCACCCAGCACCAATTCTGCCGGGCAATCGGTCCACCATCAACCGTATCATTCAGCCAAAACACAGAACCGCCGGCGACCGGGTCACCCATCCGGATCGTCCACTCGACCGCGTCCCTCCCCCGGTGCCGCGGGAGTAACGAGGGATGGTAGCCGGGCCCCACACACCTAAAAAATGGCAGCAACCCGAAACTTCGGAATGCTGCCCTCTTTACATTCAAACACGAACACGCTCGAAATACACCATGCATTCCGGACAGACATGATAACAGTAGCCGTCCAATTCCAACACTTCCACACCATCTGCTATCACCGGATACCCACACAGGTCACAGCACCACCATTCGTCATCATGCCGGTATGCCCGCAAGGCCCCCATCCTATAATACAAAGGCTCCTCCCAGACATACGCTGATGCGGGGTCCCGCTTAACCGGTAAGGCTTCCCAGTCCACCTGATAAAGCCGCGGAATCAACTCCGTTATCAACCAGGCCGCGTCAATGATTTCCTTGGCAGAATGTGCATCAGAATACCCGACACTGATATTGGTCACTTCCGGTATGATATGGGCATATTCCAGCACATCGGTAAACGTCCCTGTCGGGTCCGGTGTGAATCCCATCCCCAGCTGTTCACATAATTCCGAGGCAAACTCCAGGCTACAGGTATCGATCCAGCCCATGCTGGTAATGACCGACGTCCTGCCTCTGCGATCGAACTCTATTGCCCGTTTGAATCTGGTCAGATCCATTACTTCCGCAATCTCACTGGCTCCTATCCCACCGCACTCCTCACCGGCGTGAAAGATGTACACTCCGGGCACTCCTGCCGCTATCATGGCGATCATGCACAGTACACCGCATTTGTCATCTCCTCCCAGGCAGGGAACGTTCTTATTGCCTGTGCGGATAATACCCTGCTGCATGACCGGCTTGGTTTTGTACTGTTTAAGACCTACCGTATCCAGATGGCAGGCAAACAGTGTTTCACTACCACTACCGACTTCAACGATATAATTGTCCGCTGCGTCCCAATATCCGCCTTTCGGCAAATAACCGGCCAGCTTTCTCTCATACCCATGCGGGGTAGTCCTGGCAATGAGCCGCAGCAGCAGGTTGAGTAATTGTCTTTCAGTCATCATACTCTTTCTCCTGTAGTATAAGGGAGCAGACAGTGTGTTTATCTGTCTGCCCCCAATTTGATTAAGCCACCACCCGTTCTGCAGGTTCCTGATGTACATTGGCATGGCATTCCAGGCAGTATTTTCCATCATCCAGCTGCAAAACCTGATTCCGGGTGAAATACTTTCCACACTCACTGCACTCAGAGTAATTATCCAGGCATTCATCACACACTCTGCTGACTTCATCACTGGAGTGCACTTC
>CAZCLS010000356.1:0-4940 GCA_964499565.1 uncultured bacterium | reverse complement strand
GATGATATTCTATACAAGAAAGTGTATTGAACAAAGAACCGGTGGCATGTATGCAACGTAAGAGAACAGAATAAAAAAACTTGTTTATGGTTTGATATGTATTGCGTTGGCGCTGAAAAAGTGTGGCTGGTTCCCCGGGATGTATGTTTGGGAATGACAGCCCTGTGTTTTTTGCGAGCAGAGCTGTGTGGGTGATATCTGATTCACCGCCGGGATAAACCCGGCGGGGTCTGTGGGGTGATCAGATGATCCCCGGGATAAACCCGGCGGAGATAGAATTGACAGAATTGACAGAATTGACAGAATTGACTTATCGGGCGGACCGGATGGATCGGATGGATCGGTCCGTTTGGAGGGATTTTATATTCGGGTCATTTGGAGTGAATATATATATGGTATGAGTACAAACCCTGTAAATGTATCACAACCCTTTCAATTTGTTGCATCGCGTAACACAGAAACAGTATTCCGTTACATTTGAATATTCAGTCAGGCTCTTCACTGTGGTATAGTACTATCGAACACATAGGAAACTATACCTTTTTTTTTGTTCACTAACACCCTCGTGGAGGACAATTATGAAACATCGGCACAACATACTTGCGGTGGCATTATGTTTTATTCTGGCGGCAGGACTGAGCTATGCGGCTCTGCCCTGGACAGCGGGATTTGAAGAAAGTGAAGGCTATACGCTGGGGACGGTTATCGGTCAGCAGAGCTGGGAGGAGTACCCGCTGGCAGACACGTACGCAACCGGAATGGTGGTAGACACAATGAACGGTGGAGCGGTCATACCGGAAGGCGACCAGTGTCTGTGGGCTGGATCAGGCGGTGGCGGCGGGGCGGCATCCGCACTGGTAGTGCCGGTAGACATAACGGGACCAGACTACGGGCAGAATTACGCGGCATTTTCCTGCAAGGCATATCCTGACGCGGACTACTGTGAATGGAACCTGATGGAAATAACGGCTGGAGTAACCAACCGTGTGACACGCCTGTTGTCGTTCGGAGGTAATCTCTGGTTTGGCGCAGACTTGAATAATGACGGCGCCAATGACTGGGTACTTGCAGGTCAACCCGGCGCTGAATATCTGCAATGGCATGACTGGAAAGTTGTTGTGGATGTGGTCAAGAAGAAAATAGTACAGATAGAAGCTGACACAAATGTCTGGTCATTTAACAATGTCTGGTACTATAAAAACAATGGCGTGGCAGCGGACACCATAAACGCGATGAGAGTTTACAACAATGGCGCGGGCGGTTCAAGTGGAAGAGCGGAAAATTACTGGGATGCTTTTCTGATAGATACCGAGCCATTACCGCCGCAGCCGCCGACCCTGGATGTTCTACCTAGCTCAATCAATCTTGGGAACGAGAACACGAACGCGGTGTTTAATATCTACAACAACGGCACAGGTTCGTTTACCTATACGGCAACGATTCTGGACAGTGTGCCGGGACTGACACTCGAGAAAAGCGGAGGGACGGTTGCGCTGAGTGACACGCTAACGGTGTTGGTAGACCGCACAGGCGTGAGCGAAGGGGTGTACCGGGCGCGGATCATGTTTGATGCCGGGGCAGCGGGCAATACCACCAGTGTCGTAGTCTATTCAGTAGGCACGTTTTATTATGAAACCGGGTTTGATGAACCCTGGTATCATGAAGGTGATATGGATGGCCAGGACGGCTGGTACAAGGCGGATATCTCGCAGGATATGATTGTGATCACGAACGCGTACGACAGTGAAGACACGTGCGCGTTCATAGAAAACACATATTTTTATGGCGGCTACGATCAATTTTTCACGATACCGGACGGCAAAGTAGTAACGATGGGAGCCAGGATGTACATACCTGACATTGCGACATTCGGCCAGTTTCTGTTTGTGTATCCGGGATTATCGGACCAGGTATTCACCATCGCGGACGGAAAGGTAGTGCTTGATTTTCCACAGAATCCGCTGCCACACTATCCGGAATCACCGGATGTCGACACCTGGTTTGATTTCAGCTTTACGATCGACTTCGCGCAGGGACTCCTGCTGGAAGTAACGATAAACGATTCGGTGGCGAAATACACCAATGTCCTGATCCGTGATATCAACATGACAACGCTTCAGAAAGTACGGCTGATAGCTCCACAGGAAGGTGCCCCGCCGGCGGGAGTCGCGTTGGACGGATTGTATGTGAAGGAAGTTCTGCCGGAAGGCCCGGCGAAGATTGCGGCGCAGGGCTATGTATATTTCAAGGAAGGGGTGACAAGTGGAACCATTTCCGTCAATAACATCGGCGATGGATATTTCGACTATACCATCGTGCCTTTGCATACCAATGAAACCTGGATGACAGTCAACCCGATGAGCGGAAGAGTATCGAATACGGTTGATCTGACGGTTACCGTCGACAGGACAGGACAGGACAGCGGTTACTACTACAATCAGTTTGCGATTGACGCAGGGGCGGCCGGGACGGATACGGTGTTGGCGGCGATGGCGGTAGGAACAGTATTTTATGATACTGGATTTGACTCGCCCTGGTTTGCTGAGGCTGATTTGAATGGTCAGGACGGCTGGTCACGGACGGCAGCGGGCGGCAAAATGATCATAACGAATGTGCCTGGAAGTGACAGCAGCTGCGCCTACATATATTACACCGGGTTTTATGACGGCTATCTGCACAACTTCGACATGCCGGCTGACCGCACCGTGGAAGTGGCAATGCGGATGAACATACCGGGTGACAAGGCGTTTGACATCATGCTGCTGGTAATGCCGGGAATGCCGGACAGCCAGTTTACACTGGACAGCGGTATGATAACACTCGAATGGCCGCAGCAGCCGGGCATGCCGGTGCCGCCGCCGGTGCCGGCCGATCAATGGTTTGACTATTCGTTTGTAATGGATTACGCCACGAAGGAGCTGCTGGAAATAACGATGGGTGACCAGACGATGGTGTATACAAACGAGTTGATAGCCACGGCAGGCAACAACATGTCATGGTTGCGATTCACCTGTTTAAGCACGAACGGCGTTGATGCCGCGGGCGTGGCGATTGACAGATTTACGGTTGAAGAGATACCGGAACCGATGCTTGCAATAGGGTTAGGAATAGTGGCGGCCGGTGCGATGCTGCGAAGGTTTAGAAGAAAAGAATAGTATTCTCCATAGGTGATGGTACGAAAAGCGCGCTGGTGTTCAGGCACCGGCGCGCTTTGTTTTTATACGCCAAGTGCCTCACCCGGATTGTTTGCTTGAATAATGAAACTCATTCACCCCCCCTCTTTCATCCCATCGCGGATTTTGGGTGGCAAAAAGCGCTTGACAAAAGGCGGCAAGTATGGTACGTTATTACGTACACAGAGGACAAAAACATGACAACATTAACGAGTACAGAAGCACGAAAACAATTATTCAGCCTTGTAGATTCAGTTGCAGAGACTCATGATCCTGTACAGATAACAGGGAAGAGGAATTCAGCGATACTGATCGGTGAAGAAGACTGGCGCGCCATACAGGAAACATTGTACCTTGTATCTATTCCGGGTATGAGAGAATCAATTGTAAAAGGATTGCAGACCCCGGTAGACGAATGCGCAACGGAGCTTGATTGGTGAGCTGGCGGATAGTATATACTGCGCAAGCGCAACGCGACTCGAAGAAGCTGGCACGTTCCGGACTTCAATCCCAAGCACAAAAATTACTGAAACGTATCAAAGAAAATCCTTATCAGACTCCCCCGCCCTATGAAAAACTCATTGGAGATTTGGCGGGAGCATATTCAAGAAGAATTTCCTTCCAGCACAGGCTTGTATATCAAATTATAGAAGATAGTAAAACTGTTAAAGTGATTCGAATGTGGACACACTATGAATAAAGAAGAAAGGATGCATAATACATCAGATGTATGGCTGTTAGACCCGGAGATTGTATTTCTGAATCACGGATCGTTCGGCAGTTGTCCGCGGCCGGTGGTTGAGTATCAACGGTCGCTGAGAGAGCGGCTGGAACGCCGGCCGATTCAATTTATGGGCCGCGACCTGGAAGCGATGCTTGATGTCGCCCGGGGAACACTGGCGGCATTTGTCGGCGCGCGTGACGACAATCTGGTATTTGTTCACAATGCCACGAGCGGAGTAAACACCGTGCTGCGCTCGCTCCGGTTTAAGCCGGGAGACGAACTGTTAACTACAAATCATGCCTACGGCGCCTGTCGTGCCGCGGCTGAATTTGCTACGGAGCGGGCAGGGGCGACAATGATCGTGGCAGAAGTGCCGTTTCCGGTGCAAACGGAAGACCAGATTATTGACGCGGTGTTGGCAAAGGTTACGCCGCGAACCCGGTTAGCCTTACTGGACCATATAACAAGTCCGACGGCGCTGATATTTCCGTTGAAGCGCTTGATAGATAAACTGGCCGAACGGGGAATTGACACACTGGTTGACGGGGCGCACGCGCCGGGGATGCTGGCGTTAGAACTTGAGGAACTTGGCGCGGCATATTACACCGGCAACTGCCACAAATGGCTGTGCTGTCCGAAAGGTGCGGCTTTTCTGTATGTGCGCCAGGATCGCCAGGAAGGTGTGCGGCCGTTAGTCATCAGTCATGGCGTAACAATATCGCGTTCCGGGCGGTCGCGGTTTGTGGCTGATTTCAATTGGAACGGCACGCTTGATCCAACGGCCTGGCTGAGCATACCTGAAGCAATCCGGGTCGTGGACGGGATGGTTTCCGGGGGCTGGCCGGAGGTTATGCGGCGTAATCATGACCTGGCGCTGACCGGGCGCCGAATTTTGTGCGAGATGCTGGACACTACCGAGCCGTGTCCGGAAGCGTTTATCGGTTCAATGGCGAGTGTTCCACTACCGGACACACCCGACGGGACGGCACCCGGTCCGTGCGGGGCGCCGGACGGGATGGCTAACCAGTTGCTGGAAACATATC
>CAZCLS010000355.1:0-4957 GCA_964499565.1 uncultured bacterium | reverse complement strand
GGAAATGTCATCCCGGTACAGTTTTGAAGCGCTATCCAGGCACATTGGCGTACCGTCCAATCGGGATCGGACAGTGCTGCTGCAAGTGCGTTGAGATGACGGCGTGATGCGGTCCAGCCCAGGGTCATTACTGCTTCGCGGCGAACGGTGGGCACCGGATCATTCAGGCAAGTGATAAGTGCGTCAGCAGCATCAAATGAACGTAAAAATCCCAGTGTTTCAAGAGCCTTTGCCCGTTTCACGGTGCTTGTTGAAGTCAATGACGCGCATGCCCGGTCAACATGATAACGATAGGGATTCTTCCCGAAACCGTCTGTGACATAGTTGCCTGCATAACATATGCATGATACCGGCACCAGTATGATTAGCATATACATTCTATATAATTTCATGTACCTTTATTATATACTATACATGTTCTTTTCTGAAAAAACAGATGGGTTGAAACAGTTTTTGGCAGGTATTAATTACCTTTTTCATCAAGATCCGGATGTTTCAGATGCCATCCTGTTGCATCCTGGTATTTTTTTGCCACCGCCAGCAAGGTTCCTTCGTCATACAGTCTGCCGGTAAAACTGATGCTGGTCGGCATGCTTTTGTCGTCAAATCCGTTCGGTATCACAACGCTTGGGTGCCCGGTAAGATTTGTCAGGAGCAGATTGCCGTCAAATGACGGTGCGACATACAGATCGACTGTCTGCATCAATTCATCCATTTTCTGCATCAACTGATACCGGACCCGGTTGGCCCGGATGTATTCCACCGCTGGTATGAAGCGTGACGTGCGGAATGCGTTCGGCCAGGAATATGATTCCTGCTTTTTTAACAGCTCTTCCCGGCCGGCCCGGACAAAATCATCAAATGCCGCGGATGCTTCAGCGTCAAGGATTACCGTCAACGCCTCAACTGGCAATGACGGTAGTTCAATCGGTATCATTCGCGCGCCAAGTTCTCTCAATGTGTCTATCACGGCACGGTCGTTGCTCATGCTTGCGGTAAGAGTATCTGGTGTGTTTGTATTGAATGCAGATTGAAGATAACCAATCCGCAGTGAACTGAAATCGATATTCGGAGAGTAGGAAAACGGAATATCCTGGACAGAAGGATCTAAGCCGTCCGGACCGTTGAGAGCCCGAAGCACTATCGCGCAATCTTCCGCGTTGCGGCAGATCGGTCCGAGTTTGTCCATTGTCCAGCTTAAGGTCATGGCACCATGTCTGCTGATACGGCCGAATGTCGGTCTCAGGCCGGTTATGCCGCAGCGTGCGCAGGGAGAGATGATTGACCCCCAGGTTTCACTTCCTATGGCAAATGGCAGTAGTCCCGCTGCTGTCGCGGCGGCTGATCCCGCCGAAGAACCGCTGGAACCTTCCTTTCTGTTCCACGGACAGCGCGTCATACCCCCGTACCAGATATCTCCCATGGCTAAAGAGCCAAGAGTCAGCTTGGCGGTAAGTATCGCTCCGGCTTTATCAAGCCGTGTTATAACGGTGGCGGTTTCATCAATGATTTGGTTTGTATGCGCGGCTGATCCCCAGGTTGTCACCGTTCCTTTTAATGCTAGCAGGTCTTTGACACCATAGGGAATTCCATGCAATAATCCTCGGTATTTCCCGTTTGCTATTTCCAGGTCGGCTTGACGCGCCTGTTGCATGGCGCGGTCTTCCAGTATCGTGATTACACATTCTAATCCGGGTCCGTATTTTTTCAGGCGTTTCAGATACAGTTTTGTCAAGCTTTCAACCGTGATCTTGCGGGTCCGTATCAACTCTGCTAACTGGCCGATGGTATAGTAAGCACATTCTTCTTCTGTGACCGGATTGACTGTGTTTGTGCAGGTAGTCACGCGAAAAGCTCCCTGCCTTATATGTAATGTCATTCCCGGCAGGATGGGATTGAATACAATTGCCGGAGGGTCACTGTTGTTCAAATCTACTGACCGCAGCTGCTCATATTTTTTGCGGGTTTCAGTAAGATTTTCCACCATCAATTCACGTTTCGCATCATTGAATGCAAGACCTGCCAGTCGCTCTGCCGACGCTATATCCACGGGACTGATACTATTTGTTTCGGGATTCTGATCTGGTGGTTCAGGTACAGCATATGATACACAGGCTATTATACAAAAAAGAGGGAGTATACGTATGTTCATAAGAATATCCTGGCTATCGTTTGACAGATCGAGACGCTTGCGGTAGAAAATGCGCGCACAGTAGAATGAGTAAACCTATCCATGCCGTGCTGTACAGTAAGAAGAATATCGCCGTGACGGTTAGAACAATCCAGCAGGCGGCTTGCAGACGGGGAACCGGTATTTTTTGCTTGTTTAACGCACTGCACGATTTAGCAGTATATATCACTTCACGTATCAACAAATAGCAACAGATTATGAATACGGTTGTAAGGAAAATCAGAACAAATACCGGTATACATGGTTTGCCGGTCGCCGGCATCTCTATAATCGGCCGGCGCGAAAATATAAACAAAAGCGCCTGGTCTCCAATGAATGGCGCGTCGGTACAATTTGAAAGAAGGCGGGGTATCAGCCATGTGTGATTCGGCAGGGGCCAGGCAGCCAGTATGGCTTCCGCGCTCATTGGATAGGCATGATCGAATCTCCCGCAGGCCCGGGCTGCTGCTATACCGAATGCAGATGCCGCTGTGCTGAAGCCGGCTATAACCGGTCCCGAATCAACATCGGCCCAAAAATCATCTGTTATGATATTAGTAGAAAATTCACGGAATCCGGCTAACCCGTATTTTTCCTGCCAGAAATAGGTTTCGTATGCTGTATATAATTCTTTTGTCTTTTCCGGCCAGAGTTCCGGTGTCCAGATCAGCATATAGGAGTTGCCCGTTCCTCGCGAGGGACCAACCCGACAACCCCTCTCCAGGTCGATTTGGTATGCCGGCAGTCCGGTAAGCGGATCGAGTATCCAACCTGAGCATACGCGTTTTTCGCGTTCTATGAATGCGGTGAAATTTGTGTTGAGAAGCGGAGCGGCACGCTGAAAGTACGCACTGGCAGGCAAAACGTCTACCGTGTAACATTCACGCGGATAATCTTCCAGCAGACCATACTTGCTCCGGTCTATTTCCTCAGACAATGAAAAAACCTGGTTGCTCAGCAGTGTGTGGTGGGTTGTATCACCAGTTAACTTTTCATAGGAAGTAATCCCGGCTATAAGCAGGGTGCGGTAGAAAAGATCCTGGTGAGTAAGGTAGTTAGGACCCCAATGGTCTATTACCCAGGTGGCATGATTGGTGTCGGTTATAAGTGCGATCGCCTGCTTGATAGCTTCGCGAGCATATTCTTTCGGCTCGAGCCCTGATTCCTGCCGGTTTTTTTCCCATTCGTCCTGCAGGGCTTCAGTTGTAATCAAATAAAAAACCGAGCCGAACAAAGGCCATTCTGTTCCCGATATGTCGTTTACGGTTAATTCACTTGCCCGGCCGGATGCGATTCGCTCACGGGCCCAGCCGGCATACTTGCCTGAAATGGCCCTGTGATGCTCAAATACAAATGCCGGGATTCTGCCGTTCTGCAGACCGGGGTCATGTATGTTTTGCCAAATGAGAATGCAAGGAAGCAATAGAAAAAATAGAATCAGGAAAATATAAAGCGCGGCGTTTCCCAGCCTGGCCAGAATAAGTAATTGCTTCACGTATCTTTCCTGTGGTTGCGAATCTGAATGGTTAATGTTTGTGTAAATTGCATATTGTTATGGATACTCTATTTGAAAGCTATTCATAGCCGTCAGAGGTGATTGCAAAAACATTAAACAAATTCATTCTGTGTTGCTTTTGACCTTCTTCCAGAGATCGTTCCATTCGCAACCTCGTGCAGGACGGGGAACCGGTTCAACCGGGACATAGAGAATAGTTTCAGCATCGACACCATATGGTCCTTTCGCAACTGTCGTGCCGTCCGGATCCATAACCAGTGAACAGCCGATGCATTTGCTTCCCTGCCATGGCCCTGATGTTATCCATCCAACATTGCTGACTGCCGTGATCCATAATTTGAATTCTCTGGCAACTGGCATATACGAGTCAATCCAGAGCTTCCCATATGGCGTGGCCGTGTTGTTGTGGTCGGCAGATACTGCCCAGCTGCAGGGGGAAAGTATAATGTCTGCGCCCATATACCCTAACGATCTGCTGATAACTAAATTACGTGCAAACCCGTCCGCGCAAATCATTATGCCGATTGTGCCTAATGCTGTGTGACACACGAACAATCTGTCTCCCTGGGCATAATAAGGATGAGCTATGTCCAACTCGTTGATCTTGCGATGATGCAGTATTACTTCGCCTTCGGGATTTATCAATACTGCCGCATTATATACTAACGTATCACTGCGTTCTGCCATCCCCGCGCAGATATACACTGAATGCTTGCGGGCGGATTCAGATAAACAACGGCACGTTTCTCCGTCCGGGATCGGTGTTGCCTTGCTTTGCGCCGAAGGATCAGTCCAGCCGACATCAAGAACTTCAGGCAACAGTATAATGTCTGCCCCGTTCCGGGCTGCTTCAGCTGTCAAGTGTGTCGCTTTTGATAGATTGGCGGATGAATCACCCGGAACAACCTGCATCTGTATTAAGGCTAATGTAAACATAATTCACATTTGTTAGGTTACCTGGATAGTATCATCATCAAACCGCAGTTCGATCTCAGACCCGTATGACAGATTCGGTATATACGGCGCCAGCAATTCAACGGTTGACGGCTGTTGGAAATGGGCCGGCTTGGTTTCTGGATGAGGATAATAGACAAGACTGGCATATTCTATCGTTTCTTTTATCAATCCGCAATGCACAAATGAAAATGTTTCGGGAGGAACAACGTCTGTCCATGCTACCTGTGGAAATGTATAATCTGCTCTTACAATCTTGAACGTATGCGGTGCAATCGAAACATTCAATGTTCCCGGATAATAGCACCGTATATCCA
>CAZCLS010000354.1:0-4959 GCA_964499565.1 uncultured bacterium | reverse complement strand
TATAAGGTTTCGTATTGAATGGAAAAAGCCGTCATATTATGGCATCGCTTGGCAAGACGGAAAAGCTGTAAAAGGCTTATAAACAGACATATATGATTGATTTTAGGATATATAGGGAAATATAGGTTTAAGGATTTCTAATCCGTAGGTCGTGGGTTCGAATCCCGCCTGGCGTACTTCCTATCCTCGCCCTCGTTCCAAGCTTGTCCGGCAACTGCCGTATCCTCGTTCTCGAAAACAGCTCCCCTTTCCCATTCCCTGTCTCTCACGCAGGGTCTCACAAGATAATTGGGTGACAAAATGATTATTTTGACAAAAAATGGTTGGAACCACAGAATACACAGAATAACACAGAATTAAATTCAAAGATTACAAAATGATCAGGCAACAAAATAATTATACTTTTTTTGTACTCTGGAGAATTGTCCGCGAAGTAGGGCAGCGCTTCCAGCCTGCCACAGCTTCACTGCCACCCTGCTTGCCCAAAGCATATAAATTAAAAACACAGAAATTATTTTGGCAATCGGCTTTTAATCTTTAACCATAGTTGTGTTTCGAGCGTTACTTGCTTTCCAGGAATGCGATTCCAGCCGGAGGGATTTTTATTGCATGTATTCCTGCTTTCATTGTCAGCGTGTCACTGTATAATGGCATACCAGGCCGCTATTATCGTATCTCTTCCGCGGCGCGTTGCTCGAACGACTGTTTCAGTTGTTTGAAAGATTCGGTGTCGATGCTGACTCTGCCGCTGAACGGATATTGGAGCGATAGGGCAACCAGCAGGCACAGGCCGACCAGGCCTGATAGAAACGCTGTTATCGTCACTTGCACCCAGCCGTGCCTGGCGAAGAAAAGTAATGAATACGTGACGGTAGGAAAGGCACCGATCAGGAGTACTAACCAGAGCACACTGTTGATCTCGGAACGGCTGTACAGCAGGCGCAGGCGCCTGGTGGCGCTGAGTTCGTTGATGCGGTCCAGGTACTCAGCCAGGAAGGCTTCCTGATTTTTCGTTTCGGGCTGGATCGTGTAGCTGTTGCGCCACAGGTCTTCATAGATCGCCCGGGTTTCGTTGTGCGGCCGACCATACATTGCCATCTCATGCCATTCCAATTCGATAACCGAGTTGACATAGCTGATGAGATCATTATGTATTTCCAAATAGATATTTGGCTTGAACGCGTTGGCATCGCGCCACAGCTCGCTCAGGACGGTCGTTTCGTTCATGACAATATGTTCAGCTTCGGAAAAATTCCCCCAGGCAGTGACAATCGTGAAGGCCAGAACTACGCCATAAATGAGGCCGTAGACAGCATAGGTAAATCCGACAAACTCATTGTTTTCTTTCAGGACCGGATAAATTTTATGCCTGCGCACAAAGGAAACCAGCAGCCATGAACAAAACAAACATGAACCAAGCAACAGAATGACTATCACCCATAAAGGGAAAATTGAAATTAATCGCATGCATGTCATCATGAAATTTTCCTTACATAATACTTACGATAAGCGCTCCCCAGACCGTCAGCAGAACATTGCCGATCGCGTAGGGAACGGTATATCCTATCACCGCCACGGAACTCTTGGCGTCATCCATAACCGTATTGAGAGCCGCGGTACAGGTTCCCGCACCGGTCATAGCGCCCAGCAGCAGGACGGGATTCATTTTGAGCAGATGCAACCCGAATATCCAAGTTAGAATATGCGGAACGCATGTCAGGCAAACGCCGGCAAAGAAGATAGGTATTCCGGCTTGCTTGAGCGCCAGCAATGCCTGTGGTCCGGCCGAAATACCGACACAGGCGATAAACAGGTTCAACCCGAGATCGGTGAAGACCCATTGGGCCGGTACGGGAATCTGGCCCCAGGTAGGTTTTACCGACCGCAGCCATCCGAAAAATATACCTGAAACCAGCACACCGCCTCCGGCGCCAAGCGTAATGGGTATGCCTTTAACGGTAATCGACATCACACCGACAATGGTACCTATGATGATACCGATGCCAACGGTAATCAGGTCGGTAATCCTGGTACTGCGCTCGGGATACCCGACAACCGAAACCAGCGCCTCGACATCTTTTCTGGCACCAATGACATAGATAACATCGCCTTTATAAACTTTAAGTTTTGAAGCCAGAGGCAAAGCATGACCCTGCCGGCTTACCCGGCGGAGAAAGCACCCTTCTCCGTGCGCTGTGAATATTTCCTCAATTGTTTTACCGTCCAGAGCCTTGTTTGTCAAACAAATTCCCAGTATCTCGCCGATCAAATCTTTAATCATGGCATCATCAACTTCCGGGCCGATTATGCGCCAGGCATTGAGCATGCGGGACTGGTAACTGTTGAACACGATGATGTCGCCCGCCTCCAGAATAGTATCTCCGCTGACCGAATCGACAACCGTGTCGCCTTTCTTAAGCATATCGACAGCGACCCGGTCGGGAAACAGGGCTTCAACGTCTCTCACAGATTTTCCGATCACCGCGGCGTTCTCCACCTTATACGCCCGGGGCATTACCAGATTGGACCAGTGAAACGCTTCTACGGTGTCTTCCTTATTAATCGAACCCATCTCGGTTTCTTCCTGTTTGGCAGATTCCGGCAGATTGATTTTCCACAAGCGCGGGATTATTTTGAGAAGGACTATTAATCCCGCAGTACCGAAAATATAGGTGACGGCATAGGCTACAGCAACATCAGATTTCAGGTTTAAGACGGACGTAACTTTTCCGTTAGCCAGGCACTGCAGAGCACCGTCGGCAGTACCGATGACCGACGACTGGGTCAGCGCTCCCGCAACCATACCGCCGGCATAGCCCCGGTTCAGGCCGAATAATTTTGCTATGATGATGGCGCAGACAAGCGCCGCAACACAGAAGAACACTGCGATAACAACATACTTCATCCCGCCGCGTTTGAGCCCGCCGATAAAGTCCGGTCCGACCCGATAACCGATCGTAAAGATAAACAGGGCGAAGGAAATGGTTTTGATAATACCTAGATCGAATTGAGTATGGCGGAGGATGACAGCGCCCAGGACAATAGCGACAATCAGAACGCTGGTAGTCGACCCGAGGGAAAAGGTACCGAGTTTGATCTTTCCGATTGCATATCCCGCCGCCAGCGCGCCGAAAAGGAGGACGGAAGGATTATCCCGACAGAAGAGTACTATGGTTTGTATCAGTTCATGCATATTCGCAGCTCCTGTAATTATTCAGCCATGCAAAGTTAGTGACTATTTCCATTCCATCGAGGATTTAGGATTCAGCTTGCCATTCATTTTTATATGTTTCCAGAAGTTCGCTGATAGCGTGACCGATCTTCGTATAATCATCTTTGAACAAGTTGGCCAGGGAAACACGCACTGACATCCTGGGAGCATCAAACCCGCCGCCATCCATGAGTACAACTTCCTTTTCATCCGCCAGCCGCCACACAAAGTCAATCGGTTCATGTGTTGCTTCCAGCCATTCGGCAAAGGCATCTCCATAGCGGTTCCGGGCTAATACGCGAATATCTATGGTCGTGTAGTAGCGGGCATAGCATGGCAGTTCGGGCGGATCGATACCAACCGCGGCGTAGAGCGCATCATAGCGTTCACGCACCAGATCGCGGGCCTCTTTCTTATACAGATGACTTTCGGCGTCAAGCAGTTCCTGCAGTGAAAATAACACCATCATCACCTGCTGCGGCGTGGAAAGGCCGGCGGTATGATTAAGCGCCACGGCCCGGCTATCGGCTACCATGCGGTCGATCAGTTTCAGACCGTCCGGATCAGTACTGATTGTTTTGTAGCGCTCATGCAGCTGAGCGCGTTTATCTTTCGGCAGAGCGGCGATCATTGTATCCATGACATTGTCCTGGTAGATGCCAATAACCCCAAGCCGCCAGCCGGTACAGCCGAAATACTTGGAGAACGAGTAGACCAGGATCGTATTCGCGGGCGCGATAGCCGCAAGCGACGTGAAGCCGTTGACAAACGTGGCGTAGACATCATCGGTCAGGATGATCAGGTCTTTTCGTTTTGTGCGAACCAGTTCCGCGATCTTTTCAAGTGATTCTTCAGCGATACTGACTGAGGGCGGATTGGAGGGATTAACCAGGAAAAAGGCCTTGACGGCAGGATCGGCCAGTTTTGCCAACTCGGTATCCGAGTACTGCCAATTGTTATTTTCATCCATCTCCACATCGACACTCACTAATTGATAATCATTTAATCCGGGGATTTCCAGGTAGGGTGTGAATATCGGAGTGCCAATCGCAATCGTATCCCCGGGATTTACCAACTGGTTTTCCTTGAGGGTGTTGAAAATATATGTCATGGCTGCAGTTCCGCCTTCAACCACGAATAAATCCATCGTACCTTTCGGCGGCTGATCAGCACACAATACAAGCTCGAGATAAGCTCTTACTATTTTCTCCGTGTTTTCAAGGACACGGTCGGGAGTGGGATAATGATCGCCAAGGATCGCGTCAACCATTTCACCGATGAACGAGTCTCCGTCAAGCCCGAGGGTGCCGGTGGCATAGGCATAAGCATCGGCAAGGAATTGAGAGCCGATATGCTCGTCATGGATACTGCAGAAATTCTGGAACCGATCTCCCGCGCCAGTGTTTTTCGGTGCGCCGGCCATGCCGGGCCGGCTCATAACGCGATGAGCTTCCTGGAGGGCGAATGATCCGAATAGAAAATATGCTTCCCGCGGTTTGGTTGCTATCCAGTTGGGATTGCCGCGTCCGGCATTGAGCATCAATTTCTCATGATGGGACTGAGCTATATCGACCAACTTGTTTTTAAGTTCGAACGGGCTTAATACTTCATACGCTTTTTCAACATGCGAGTCTGACATGTGAATTCCCCGGTTTATGCATTAGGAATTAATGATGGTATATCTCTGCTATTCAATGCTTTTCAGTTATTTGGAAGGTATAGTATCATATAGGGTTGCAGGTGTCAAT
>CAZCLS010000353.1:1857-4975 GCA_964499565.1 uncultured bacterium | reverse complement strand
CGTAACACATCCACCGTCTCGCTCCGTCCATATTCCCCTCGCCGTCGGCCACATTGCTTTGATGTAATCGGTAATCAGTAATCAGTAATCAGTTGTCGGTAATCGGACATCGGACATCGGATATCGGAGCACGGCTCTCGGCCCACGGCCCACGGACAACACCCATCATCCATTAACCATCATCGCGCGATGGTATGTTCGGCAATCACGCCTTTTTTGCCGAAAATCTTTACCTGCAGGTTGGTCTGCCCGCCACTGATGAATTCATGGCTGCGCAAGAAAACCTCTGCATCCGCATAAAGGATGACACTATCGGCCATAGCCTCATGCCATAGCATTTTTTTCAGGTTCGTATCATACTGCTGCAATCCGTACACATAGGGCGGCATGGTGTTGAGCAGCGAAACGGAAAGGTTTTTGGCAAACATCCACATGCTATAATAGAAATCTACCGAAACCGGCCCGAGTTCTTTGATCTTTTTCCCCAGTTTATAGCCGTATATAGTGTGGGTATTTCCCGGCGCCGGAGGTGAAACAAAAAACCGGTCGTTTTTAAAATTGCTTTCTGACCATACGCTGCCGGCGTTCGGTAAAATCATCTGGTTATGCAGGATTGTGCCTTTTTTTGAGACCAGGGTGAGCGGTTCATTGGTATTGGCGGGATAGTTGAGTATGTAATACCAGTACAGAGTAGCTCCTTTATCATCAGTGCGATGCTGAAGATATTTTGTTTTATATGGAATGTTCACGGTCCATGCCTTCTTGCCCTTTTTATGGATTGACAGCTGGTAGGCATATTCTCCGCGATGGACATGCCGGTAGACTCCCTTGTCACTGAAATAATCAAATGTTCCGAGTACCGGAAGATATTCCCACACCTGTTTTTTTAATGTGCGGTTGAACGCCCGTAATCCCTGCAACTGCGCAAGGGACGGTGGGTCTATACCTTTATACACTGCTATAACCGTTGAACCAGCCAGGTGAATATCGAAAAAGTTGTCAATAACTTGCGAACCCTGCTCCTGGAGTTCATTATTTTTTATTTTGAAAGCAATCAGCTTACTGCTGTCATGGTCGTATATATACACATAACTTCCATCAAAGTGGCAAACAGCGAATTTCATACCCAGAGATGCCGGAGCCGCTTTTGACAGTATTACCTTTCCCTTGCTGGTAATGAGTGTCACCCCATGGGATTCCTGCTCATTGAATCCGCCGGTATTGAAATGAACGCCGTATTTATTTGTGCGGAATGAGCTGTAGTAAATGACTTTATACGGTTCGTACAGAATATCCCCGCTGGATGATGCATGCAGCGAATAGAACTTTTTTGTGAATTGCAGTTTGGAAATATCGGCACTCAGGGGATCATAATAGCATTTCAGGGTGATACCCCCGGAACTGTTGTTATATGAGGCAACCACGATATGATATTTTTTATTCTGCTGTGCTTCAATATGGGTTATATGCTCTCTGATTTCTGATGCCCGGGTTAAGTTGGTCAATGAATTTCCCGTATATATACCGATGAGGGGTGTAAACGCCAGGCTGTCAGCTTCAAACGTATACTCCGCGTTGGCCGGGGCGGTCCAGGTCCACCAGACACTCTTGTACGTAGTGCTGAATGCCTGATGCACCGGTTCACCGGGTTCAATTGTAGCGTCATTATTATGCCCCGGTACTGTCACAGAACTGCCCGATATCGCTGTACTGTTGGCAAAATCATCATTGGGTGGTGGGAAGGCACATACCACGCCAGTAGATACAATCACAACAGCGGCATAATAGAAACCATAGACTCTCATTACACGTTCTCCGGTTGATTACATTACAAAAACTAGCCCATTACTCCAATTCAGTGGTCAGGGTTCAGGGTTCAGGGTTCAGGAATTGACCATTACTCCATTACCCATCGGCCCACGGCCCACCCTGCTGGTGTAGCTTCGCACACCACAGGGCAAAGCGGCTCGCGGCCCACCCTGCTGGTGTAGCTTCGCACACCACAGGGCAAAGCGGCCCACAGCCCTCAGCCCTCGGCCTTCAGTCCTCAGCCCTCTGCCTTCAGCCCTCAGCCCTCTGCCCACGGCCATCACCCATCACCCATCACCCATCAACCATCAACCATTATCCATCACGGCGCGATGGCATGCTCGGCGATCATCCCTTTTTTGTTGAATATTTGCAGGTGCAGGTTTGTCGTATTCCCGTCAATGACAGTTCGCTGGCGCATGAATACGTCTTTGTCAACATGGATGACGTATCCCTCTGTCATCGGCACCATCCATTGTAAATTCTTCAGATTGGTATCATACTGCAGTAATCCGTAGCTATAGGGAGGACCGGGATTCATCTGTGTGATAGTAAGTTTTGAATTAAGTATCTGCATACTTGTCATGAAATTGACATCAATAGATCCAAGAGACGTAATGTTCTTTCCCAGTTTATACCCGTAAATGGTGCGGGTGTTCCCTGATGGCGGGGGAGAAACAAAGAATCTGTTCTTCTCAAAATTACTGTTTAACCAGACAATGCCGACGCCCGGCAATGTCACCTGGTCAAGCGCTCTTTTGCCCTTACTGCTGATCAAGGTAATCGGTTCATTGGTATAATTCGGATATGGTAAGGAATAATGCCAGTACAGCGTATTGCCTTTCCGGTCGGTTTGACACGCAAGAAACTTTTTATACGAGTAGGGGAAGTGCACGCGCCATTTTTGTTTTCCTTTTTTATGTTGGGACAATTGAACACCGTACTCACTGTTATACAGATGCTGGTAAATGCCTTTGTCTGAAAATGACGTGAATTGTCCCAGTGCGGCTTGTTCTTCCCATAGCATTTTTTTCAATTTCCGGTTATATACCGTTATGCGGTGAACCGGCAGAAAGGTGGTATCATCGAATTCCTGGTAGTCGAAAATGACATACGGACCTTTCACATATAAGCTATAGGGATTGCCGCAGTTCAGCGTGCCGCTTTTCTCGAGCGTGTCCTTTTTTACATCGTAAAGAACCATAGTTCCACTGCCGCGGTCATACATGTATAACTCTTTTCCGTCAAAGTACACCATTATGATACTATTGGTGAGTGATTCAGGCAGCCCATGTGATATGATCATGTC
>CAZCLS010000353.1:0-1757 GCA_964499565.1 uncultured bacterium | reverse complement strand
GCTGCCCGGGTCAGGTTGGTCAATGAATCGCCGGTATAAACACCAAGCCAGGGATCAAACGCCGCGCTGACCACTTCAAACGTGTATTCACCGGCAGTGGGCGGCGACCAGGCAAACCAGATGCTTTTATATGACTGCCGTGACGCGGCATGCACAGGTTCGCCGGGTTCAATACTGGCATCAAGGCTGAATCCAGTTTTACTCCCGCTGCTGCCGGATATTACGGTAGCATTGGTAAAATTGTCGTTTTCCGGTGGAACTGCGACAAGGTACGCAGGATATACTGCCAATATCACGGCAATAAGTATTGAGGGTGGTTTCATGGTTCCGCTGCCAGTATGTGTTATGGGTAGTTCCTGGAATTCCAGGTGAACATACGCTAAACCGGAATAAGTATATGGCAGTTTCTAGTATAACATACATCAGATATGTGTGCAATGATGGCAGTTTAGGAAATGGATGATGGATGATGGTTGATGGATGATGGTTGATGGCAGGGGGTATTAGGGAACGAGCTGGTCCTGCCAACGGCGCGGATTGAAGTGTAAGAATCGTTGACCCTATCAATGTGGAGTAGGGCAGCTGCTCCAGCACTGCCACCCTGCCCGCAAACGCTCTGCAGCTAAATCATATTCAGATTCCAGCAAACACTTTCCCCAACGTCCTTTAGGTCCCTTCAAACGCCTGAATATTTCAGTGTTTAAGAGCCGTGGGCAGAGGGCAGAGGGCCGAGGGCCGAGGGCAGAGGGCCGTGAGTCGTGAGTCGTGGGTCGTGAGTCGTGGACAGTCAATGTGGGAGGCCGGTTCCACACGGGCGACTGTGAGCCGAGAGCCGAGAGCCGTTTCGTAGCGACACTTCGAGTGTCGAGTTTTTCTTTGTTCGATTTCCGTGAGAGGTGGGCCACTTTTCCCAACTTCCCAGCTTCATTTTTCCATTTAATCCTGCTAAGGCACGCTCACAGGTTGCAAAATCACAAGCCATTACTCCACAACTCCATTAAGGGCCCCTACACATTACTCCAACCATAAAGCCTACACACCCGGCCTCGTCCGTCAAAAGCCGGACAGGCCGAGACCGGCTACAATCCCATCACCCCAATACTCCATTACTCCAATTGGATGTATTTCTGTGTCTTCTGTGGTTCTGAATCTTTAATAATAATTTCCGTGTCATTCCGCAATCTTGAAGATGTCCGCCAGTCAGGTGCTGCATTTGTTGAGCGCTGCAATCGCGAATGCGAACTTGAAAAACTTAGCTATTGCATGCCCCTGCGGTTTATATTACAATAGGCGCAGTTTTATTAACCGTTTTTCTATAGTATCGTTTGTTGCCAGAGGTGTTACCATGAATAAAACCCCAGCGTATTCAGTTACTACCGAAACTCTCAAAGAAGTTAAGCATAGTAGAGGATGGATGCCGTTTAAAGGAATCCTGTTGATCCTCCTCGGTATTATCGGCCTGCTGTGTCTTTGGATCGGTATTACCAAAATATTCAATTCAACCAAAGGGGAAGGATCTATGAAATATGAAAGCAGTCATGGAACACTGATACCAGCCGGACAAGGTATCAAAACGGCGCGGACGGCAGAGCTTCCGTATGAGGTTACATTGCCGGAACCGATCACAAACTATGTTGCGGTTACTGCCGGTTCTGATTTTGGCAGGGAATACCTGATTCAGACACAGGCGCTTACAGACAAGGGCTTTAGATTTGAGCAAAAAGAGGGAAGGAGCTGTCCCGTCTTGAAACCATGGA
>CAZCLS010000352.1:0-4983 GCA_964499565.1 uncultured bacterium | reverse complement strand
AATGAGATCCTGCGGGAACGGGCTGCTGAGAAATACAGCATTCCGGCCGACCGCTGCTATCAAGACTGGCGCGAAGTCGTCGCGCAGCCGAAATTCGCTGACGCGGTGCTGGTCTGCACTCAAGACCGGCATCATGCCGAACCGGCAATCGCATTTATGAAAAAAGGTTACCATGTTCAACTCGAAAAGCCCATGGCGGTGACAGAAACGGACTGCAGAGCGATAGCGGAGACTGCCAAACAAACCGGCGTTATCCTGGCGGTATGCCACGTGCTGCGCTATACCCGTTATACAAAGCTGCTCAAAAAATTACTGCAGACCGGCGCGGTTGGCGAAATAGTAACTGTACGCCATCTGGAGCCGGTGGGCTGGTGGCACCAGGCCCATTCGTTCGTGCGGGGAAATTGGCGAAATACAGAGCAAAGCACATGTATGCTGATGGCTAAAAGCTGTCATGACCTGGATTATCTGCGCTATATCGTCGACCGGCCGTGCCGGCGTGTATCGTCGTTCGGTTCGCTCAAACATTTCAATAAAGAAAACCAGCCGGCCGGCGCGTCCGACCGCTGCACAACCTGTCCGAACGAGATCGAATCGCAGTGCCCGTATTCAGCGCTTACTATCTATCTTTCCCGCGATCCGCATTACTGGCCCGTGAGTGTGCTCACAACAGATCACACACCTGAAGGAGTGATGCGGGCGCTTGAGGAAGGACCGTATGGGCGCTGTGTGTATGCTTGTGACAATGATGTAGTCGATCATCAGACCGTCAATCTTGAATTTGAGGGCGGCGCAACGGCGGTCTTTACCATGACCGCGTTTAATAAAGCCAGGGGGAGGGAATCATATATCATGGGTACCCATGGCGAGGTGCGTGGAGACGGCCGCCGGATATGGCATTGTGATTTCCGGACAGGAGAAGAAAAGGAGTATGACGCGGACAGTGAAAATGACGGCGGCATATTAAGCGGGCATGGCGGTGGAGATTACGGCATGGCGGAAGCGTTTATAAGCGCGGTAGCCCATAATGATCCGACACGTATTACATCAGGCGCGGACATCTCACTGGAAAGTCATCTGATGGTTTTCGCGGCGGAACGCGCCAGATTGAATGGCAGCGTAGAGCAGGTGAAGCTGTAAGGATTACATACTCTCGAGCATTTTAAAGTTGGCATTGCCTTTGCCTTCGGGTCCGAGCTGCATAACATAGCGGCGGGTACGTGTGGCATTGATCGAATCGGTGTCCGAGTCATAAACGCCGTTTTCATTTGCGTCGGAAACCGTCTGGGCTTCAATTTCAACCGTGTAGGCTGTAGAATCGACGGTCAGCAGATTGGCGCAATGTTCAAACATGTCCACGGTCATATCTTTCACGGAAAGAATATCACCTAAACGCCGGTATGGTTTTAGATTCGCGGAACCGTTGCTGTCGATGCCGGCCTCAATATTCCCGGCTACGGCTGGTGTAATGCCGGGAACACTGGCCAGCAGTCGGGCCGGGGCGGTATTGACATTAACACGGCCTTCGACCGGAACGGGAGTAATGACCGCGTAATTGAACCAGGCATATTCGGCTCGACGGGTTTGCACATCTGATATGCCAATACCCTGCTTTTCCACTTCCGATATATTTACAATATCATGCGCAGTCAGTCTCAGGCGGAAATCACCGTCAGGAGAACAATGGTCGGGAGTGATGATTCCGGCGCTGATGCAGTCGGATTTGCCGTATTGCGCTCGTTCGGTCAGCAGGTCATACTGATCCGTGTTGTAATTCCAGACTTCAACATCAATCGAGGCGTTATAGTTTTCTTCCAGAAATTCAGTCGTGTCAATCGAATCATTGAGGCCGAATATATAAAGATTGCAGGTCGTTCCCACCGGAACCCTCCCGCGCCAGGTCCATTCACCGGACTGGTTGCTTTTCTGGGTGAAGCACATCGGATTCTTATATCCGGGTCCCAGGGAGAACACGTCGCCTGTAGCCGGTTTCATAACTTTGCGGCCGGGAGCGGAGCGCGGGACATAGCCGGTTGTTTCATTAGCGATGATGATACTGTTCCCGGTATTGGCAACGATCGGAAAGGCTTCACCACGCATCGGTCCGGTCAGGAATCGGATAGTATGGCCGCGCCATTGATTGATTCGCCAGGCCGTGTTATCGGAGCGAACCGAGACCAGGTCCGACGCGCTGACTTCGCCAATCGCTTTGTTCCAGCCGCTGCATTCGACTTCCTGATCACAGGCGTCAAGCTTGACATCCGAGGTGCAGAATATGTCCGCCATAGCAGTAACCAGGGCCTGTTTCTTGAATTGTTCTTTTGATGAGCCAGCATCGACAAACATGTCAGGAGGGCGGACACGAGTGACTTCAGCCACACTGCCGTACGGGCCATTTTTAATTTCCGCCTGGCGGCTCCGGCGCGCGCGCATGCCGGGATTCATGGCCAACTCTTCGGTTTTGCCGATAGAGGGATTTTTCTGTGTGCGCCAGGTGTATTGTGTGGGATCGATTTTCTCGGTGCTGTATCCCAGTTCCTCAGCTTTAGTCGTGCCGTATTCGACGGTTCGGGCACAAACCTGGTCGTATTCATTTTTCAGGGTCAGGCTGACTATGCCGCCTTTGTAGGGTAATCCCAGAATGACGATTTCACCGTCTTCTTCCGGCAGGGGGCAATTGTTCTCGGTCCAGATTTTAAAGGAGTTACGGTCGTTGCCGAACATTAAGGGCACGATCGCTCCATGCCATGAGCGTGAATCATAATCTTTACCGGGATACAGAAACTGGGCCGTTTCATATCGGAACATATCAGGTTCCCAGTTCTCGTTTTCCACATATATCTGTGACTGGGCCCACCACAGCCGTTCAACTTTTGAGATTTTATACGAAACACCCCAGCGCCGTTCGTCCATCTGAAAGACGGGCACCTGCTCATCGGCACGAGAACCCCAAAGGAAATCGGCATTGCCATAGCCGGCGTCAAACAGACGGGTATCGTTTACCAGATAAAAATGACCTTTGGGGGCTACAATCGGATTGTCATCGACTACCCGCTGCCGCAGTTGCCGGTCATAAAATGCCGTTTGTTTAATCTGCCCGATTTTGGTTGCCAGGCTGCCGGTATTGCATATCACGCGCCAGTTTGCCAGCGAAATCGGATGGTCGGACGCGTTGTACATTTCCGCTACTTCGGGCGCGACCAGGCGCAGATAAATCAGGGACTGACCCTTGCCCTTCTTCCGGCTGACTTTAGGAGACGAAGTCAGGATAACGTCGACCCAGCCGTTTTCATCGGCCTTGACCGGCTCGCCGCCTTTGTAATTCCAGATTTTCGCGTCTTCAGTCGCGTACGAATCCGCTGCCGGATCTCCGGATACACCTAACGTGTCAATTTCGTACCCTTCAAATTCACCGATCGGATCACGCATAATCTGAACTTTGTAATACTCACCGGGCTTGCCGTTGCGCGGGCGGAACATGTGCATCCCGCTGGTACGACCCAGCATCGTGTGCATGCCGGAAGCCCAGCCGTCAAAAGAAACGCTGACATCAATATTCGACACACTCAATCCCATAGTGCTCAGACGATTTTGAATTGACTGGCCGGTATAGGCATCCGAGCTTTTAACAGTAATCGTATGATCACTTGAACGGGTAACTTCATAGCACCCTATAGGTTTTTTACATTCACCCCAGGCATACAGCATGGCATGCGCGTTTTTAAAGAAGTTTTTGGGCAAGCGTGGATGGCCGTTAACCACCATCCCCCTTTTTTTCAACACCGTTATCATTTCTTTATACAGCTGGGTATAATCCTTACCGGGATTCGGCGACCAGCAGTATGTTTCGGAATTCCATTTGTTGTTGCCGGGCAGGGCATCCGGCGCGACATTGTCTGTATAGCTGTAACCGACAATTTCAGGCATGCTGGCCCTGCCGTTCCGGCCGGGAGCGTCGGGGAGCGTAATGGTTATTGATCCGCCGCCGACATTGAAGGAATTCAGACCGGTTGTTTTGCCCGGCGCCACGCGCCATAGTCTGACAGGATCAAATGTGTGATAGCGCCATTCACGATTTGTGAAGTAGGGGAACGTAATAGTATAAATCGGTCGGGTACCGTCCAGGGATCCGTAACAGGTATGCCAGTAATCAGGGTCGGTAGGTTCAATCCAGTATTTTACCAGTTCAGGCGGCGCAGTGCCGTCACGTAGCCAGAAGGTTGAGGAAGCGTCATTAGCCATAACCTCATTAAAACAGATCGCCTCAACGCCGTAAACAGAACCAAGGGTACTTAGTACATGGTTTTCGTCCCGATAGTCAATCATATTAACCGCAAGCTGATTACGGCGGGCCGGATTCGGTTCAAACAAAGTCAGTTCATTGCCTTTACGCAGGCGCCGGGCGCATTCGCGGATTGTCAGACAGTTAAGGTCTGATGGCCCATCGTTCGGCAGAGTCCGTGAACCGGGAAGATCGACAGAATAGAGAGTAGCCCGCTGAGTAATTTTTCTCGTCAGGGAGTAGCGGGAGGAGACACCGGTTTGCCTGGCTATGGAATTACGAAGAATAACAGGCATGGCTTCACTGACACAGGAAAAAGCCCGGTCGTTGCCTTTGAGATGGGTTGGATTGTATTCACGCGGGTCGTTTACGCCTTCATTATCTTCGTCAATAATTCCGTTGGCATTATTATCCAGCCCGTCCGCAATCAGGAAGGCATTATTGCGGTCATCGTCAATATGTGTTCCGGGTAAATTATCAGACCCGTATTTAAAACCGATAATATTGCGTGAGGAAGAGACAGAGATGCCTAACGCGCGCGGAACATTGATTTCGCTGGTGTCCCAGCCCCAGCCTTTGGATGTTTCAGTTAAACACGCTTTATTAAGGTTCAGTTTGGCGGCTTCGTCCTCGATTCTGATCCGGTACCGGCCATTAATGACGCCCGAACTAGTGTGAACATATATCCAGGGGCCGAACCG
>CAZCLS010000351.1:0-4994 GCA_964499565.1 uncultured bacterium | reverse complement strand
GAACTTTCAACACAGTTGCGTCTGCAGCAGATTCAAACCCTGGCGCCGCAGCTTCAGCAGTCGCTGAAACTGCTGCAGCTGCCATCTTTAGAATTGCAGGCCCTTTTAACGCAACAGCTTTCCGCCAATCCTATTCTGGAAGAATATGACCCGATTCGGGATTCCGACGAGACAGATGATATCGATCAGTTTAGTCCCGATGCCCAGGATATGTCCGGTAAGCGCGAAGACCGAGCTAAAACGGTCGCGGAAGAAAAAGCAAGTTTGTCTCTGAATGGCGGGGATATCGATAGCGAGTATGAGCAGAAGCTGGAATCGATCCGCAATAACGATGAGAATTGGGAAGAATATTACGAAGCCTCCAACCGCTATCAGAAATATGGCATAGAGACTGAATCGGTATCGTATCATGAACGCTCGCCCACGCAGGATGAAGAGTACAATTTCCGCATCAATTCAATCGTTTCCAACCGAACCCTGGCGGATGATTTGCGCGAACAGTACCTGAGCCTGGATCTGCCGGAAGAGCAAAACGAAATTTTTGAATATGTACTAGGAAGCCTTAATAACAGCGGCTTTCTGCCGGAAACCGCAGAAGATATTGCGGCTACGCTGCATAAAGACGTGGCCTTGGTTGAAAAATGCATCTCACTGCTGCAAACCTTTGAGCCTCCCGGTATCGGCGCGCACGACCTGCGCGACAGCCTGCTGATCCAGCTTGCCGCACGGGGAGAGGCGGATTCGCTGGCGTACAAAGTACTGCAGAATTTTTACCAGGACCTGGTGCACAACCATTTTGAACGTATGGCGCGCCGCCTGAACGTATCGCATGAAGAGCTGCATGAAGCCATTCATCAAATCGGCACACTCGACCCGCGTCCCGGCCGTGACCTGTCGGTCGATTCGGCCCAGCCGATCAGGCCCGATATCGTCGTGACGCGCACCCGCAATGGCGATTTCCACGTGGAAACCAACGATAACCTGCTGCCGTATGTGCGCATCAATCCCAAAATGAAAAATTGGGTTAAGAATAAAGCCGTTGACAAATCAACCTTGAAATATTTGCGCGGACAAATGCGCGACGGCGAGGCGTTAATCAATAATATTCAATTCCGCAAACGCACGGTCCTGGCCGTCGCGGAAGCTATCGTAGAAGCCCAGAAAGATTTCTTTGACGAAGGCACGACCCATCTCAAACCGCTCAGTATGAAGGAAATTGCCGACAAAGTCGGTGTGCATGAGGCTACCGTCAGCCGTACGGTCAATCAGAAATACATGGACACCCCCCAGGGTTTGTACGAGATGAGATATTTTTTTAATACGTCCGTCACGGATGATGACGGGAATGAAATTTCTACCAACGCGGTTAAAGGCAAGCTTAAGGAAATTATTGACTCGGAAAACAAACAAAAACCATATAGTGACGAAAAACTGGCCGCGCTCCTGCAGAAAGAAGGCTTTCCCG
Organism: uncultured bacterium; assembly: GCA_964499565.1. Lineage (GTDB taxonomy): Bacteria > Auribacterota > UBA3054 > UBA3054 > CAZCLS01 > CAZCLS01. The sequence goes on along the minus strand of CAZCLS010000351.1, from coordinate 3,529 downwards.
TGGCTCGCCGCACGGTTGTTAAATATCGCAAGGCTCTCGAGATTTCCAACGCCCGCCAGCGCAAGGTATTTATGTAGTTTTTTTGCCGTAATGGCTTTCGTTATTGTCGCGCCGCGGCCGGCATCTGCCCGTCCCGAACCGGCAAGACCGGGCGTTCGCGAGAGCTCCCTGTCTTCTAATACGGTAGCGGCTCTGCAGGCAGGCATCGGGGAGTTGTATACCCTCGATTTTGATGCCGCCGACCGTTGGTTTTCGCGCGTGACGGCTGCCAGCAGCAATCATCCCGCGGGATATGTGTATCTTGCGCTGACCGCCATGGCCCGCATTCTCGTAGAAGGCGAATCCCCCGGCCGCCAGGAAGAACTGCGGTCCCGGATTCAGACTGCCACCGTGAAAGCGATTCGCGGCGTTATACGAGGCGATGATCCCTGGGTCCGGTTGTATGCCGGCGCTGCCTTCCTTCTGCAATCGTGCCGGGAAGGCAGGCAGGAACATTACATTGATGCCCTGCGCTGGTTGAAACGCGCGATTGTCCAGATAAACAGCGCCTGCGCGTCTCCGGCAACACAAGATGATGCCTATGTGCTGATCGGGGCATACCAGTATTTTCTTTCTCAAACGCCCTGGAGCATCCGGTTCTTTTCCGCCCTGCTGATTGAACCGAATGACCGGCAGACGGGGATCGACCATCTGGAACAAGGAATGACGCGGGCCGTCTTCAGCAGGAATGAGGCGCGCCTGCTGTTGAGTACAGCCTATACCTGGGAACATCAGACCGAACGAGCGCATGAGTGTGTCAACGAGTTGGTCAAACGCTATCCGCGCAATCCGCTGGTAGCCGCACTCAAAGAGCAGGTGCTGATCCAGGAACACCGCTATGAAGACGCGCTCGCTTCGGCAACCGCCACGGTACACTATGTAATGGCCGACGCGCGTCTGCGCGGCCTGGTGCCCGACCGCTGTTATGATGTCGGCATGTTGTATATGTACCAGACAAATTACGCGCGGGCTTTGTCACATTTTTCTCAGGCGTATGCGGCCGGCAGCAACAAACCGGCTATCCGCGCCTGGGCTGCTCTGCGGACAGGCATGATGTGCGATAGGTTGAACCGGCGCGAGGAGGCCTGCCGCTGGTATACTGTCACGGCCGGGATGAATCGGCTATCCGACCTGGCCGGGCATTACGCCCGGGTATTTCTGCGCGAAGCATACCGCGGAGAGATGATTGAATAATCTTTTTTGTCCGGCACCGAAACCATGGTACCCACATCTTTGATATCCAGCAGGACCAATCCGGCTGTCAAAAATATAGCTGCTCTGCAGCGGCGCAAAGGACGGCAGGAGGCCGGGCTGTTCTGGGCTGAAGGCTGTATCTGTGTCGCGGCCGCGCTTTCCTCCGGCCAGCCGATCAGCCATATAGTCGTAAGCTCTGAGGCACAGCAATCCGCTCTGGAGCTTGCCGGGCAGGCCGAGGCCGTGAAGATACAGGTTTTGCGCGTGAGCCCCGAATGCTTTGAAAAATGTTCGGCTCTGCGCCACCCGGAAGGCATCGGAGCCGTACTGCCGCTCCTGCCGCTTCAAACCCTGCCCGAAGCGCTCGATGAACCGGTTATGGTTCTCTGGCACCTGCAGGACCCGGGTAATCAGGGTAGTATAATCAGAAGCTGCCTGGCTATGGGCTGCCGCGCGATCGTATGTGTGGAACCGGGAGTAGATGTGTTTCATCCGCTGTGTGTGCGGGGAACGGCCGGGGCGCTGTTCCGCGCCCGTCTGAGCGCGAGCGGAGAGGACGATGTTCTGGCCTGGCTGCGGCAGCATAGCGAAGCTGTTGCGGCCCTTTCGGGAGACGGGTTGTATTCATTGAAGGCTTTTGACGGTCGAACAACAAGAATTATAATCGCCGGCAACGAGCCGCACGGTCTGCCCGATACCGTCCGGTCCGCCTTTGCCACACTGGCTATCGCTATGAGCAACGACATCGAATCACTTAATGTTACCGCTGCCGCCGCGATAGCGCTGCATTCATTATGGGGAGAAACCCCGCATCCGGAAAAATAACAGTATGCCGGTATTACATTATCGAGTCCATATTCTTGAAATTACCGAACACGAGACGCAACTGCTGCTCAAACAGTCCCGCCGTATGCAGTCAGCCATACTGGATGAACTGGATGATTCCCACTGGTTGATTGACGGGCGCTATATTTCCGCCGTCGAAAAAGTCTGCGCCAAAGCCGGTATAACCTTAACGGTTGCTCTGCATGGCTAGTGAACTGGATATTCATACGATTCTGTCCCAGATAACGCGCTCTCTCAGGCCGCTGTTCAGTCACTGGTTGTCTCCTGTTGATCTGAAGCGCCGGCGCGAAGAGCAGATTCTCTGTTTTATGCAGCAGACAGCCAATCCAAAGCATCGCGATTCCGTGTTTGCTTCCTTAAGTCCCACCTCCTGCGCGCTGCTGCGGAACTGCGTTGACTATAACGGGGATATTTCCGTCGCCGATTTGCTGGCTCGCACTGCCGCCGCGGGGTATCCGGTTTCGTTGGATTCGATCGGAGAATTACATTATTTCGGCCTGGCTTTCTTCGATACGGTTTCTCTCTGGCCCGGCAACGATGCGGTCTGGACCGATGCACACAACGCCCCGCGCCTGGTTATTCCTCCGGAATTCTATCACGCTGACATTCCGTATCACGATCCACCAGACTGGAATCTCAATCACATCAGGGCGGTGACCGAAAAGGAAGAAACAACGCTCCCGGAAGTATCTGATTTCCTGGCTCATTTTATGGATGCGGCCGGCAGCGGCCAGATTCGGCTGACCCAACAGAGTTCTTTTACCGCCCGGGCCAAAACCTTGCTTGAAGATCCGCTTGTGTATAATATACACTCACTGCATTCACCGGAAGCATTGCTTGATTTCGCGTGTGCCGCGGGCGTGGTAAAAATTGACAGTACCGGAACGGTTGTTCCGCTGAAAAGCTTCGCCGCGTTCAGGCAGCAGCAACGCGCCCAGGAAGTCCGGCAATACCTGGATTATTCAATTGAACACAACTTCAGCTCGTCCAATCTCAGAGACGAATACGGTTTTTCAGTCGAATATGCCGCGTTACGATCTTTATGCTCAATCCTCGGCACTACCGGGGAATCCACCTGGATTTCCGTTCCCCAGATCATTCGCGAGATTGTTTCACGCATTCAAACGGCATTTACTCCCGTTAAACCGCGAAAAGGCTGGGGCTGGCAGGAAAACACGTGCCGGCTGCCTTCGCGCCGGGTCTGGGCCGCCGTGCTGGACACGTTTCTGAAACAGTGGTTTCTTACCGCAGGCGTTATTCACAGAGGTACCGGTGCGAAACGGGTGGCATGTGTCCGCCTGTCATCCTTCGGCCGTTTCTGGCTGCGCGAAGGACATGCTCCCACGCATGAAAATTCACACCAGAAACTGATAGTCCAGCCTGATTTCACCGCGCTCCTGACGCATTCAGGACCCTGGGACTACATCGCCCAGGTGCTGGGCTTCTTCGG
>CAZCLS010000350.1:0-4995 GCA_964499565.1 uncultured bacterium | reverse complement strand
TTATTGAAGTTGAAGACCTTGTCCGCGAAGATATGATTGAACGGGAACTGATGCTCATAAAAGTCAGAGCCCTCAGTGACGATATTCCAAAAATAACCCAAATCGTTGAAATCTTCCGGGCTACTATCATTGGTATGGGCCGCGAATACCTGATTATTGAAATGACTGATACGGAATACCGGATTAACGCCCTGGTTCAATTGCTCAAACCATTCGGTATCCTGACATTAACCGGCACCGGCCGTGTTGCGGTCAAGCATCATGAAGAAATCCCGTAACCTGCCCATGATATCCACCGTGGAAGACATTATTACCCGGGTTTGCTCCAGCCATACCATTCGGACCGTGAGTTGCGCGGCGCCGTACGAACCTTCGGATCTTCATGCCCTGGCCCTGGCTCGTGACAACGGATTAGCTCATGCTCAGCTGTTCGGCGATGCAGCGCGGATCAGGCGGATTGCCGACGAAAATGCACTGTCGCTGACCACCGGTTTTACGATAACAGATGTCCCGGATGATTCCCGGGCGCTGCATGCTTCCGTCAATGCAATCAAAGAACGCCGCGCCGATGTCGTTATGAAAGGCCTTGTCTCGACCGGATCCCTGATTCGAGCCGTACTGGAACACGAAAGCATGAGCCTGCGGCAAGGCAAAGTGCTGAGTCATGTGGCTGTCTTTGACGCTCCCATCTATAACCGGCTTATGCTTTTGACAGATGCCGGTGTTAATATTACGCCCAACCTGCATCGCAAAATTCACATCGTCGTCAACGCCGTCACCGTTGCTCACGCGCTTGGTATTGCGGTTCCCCGCGTAGCCCTGTTGGCTGCGGTCGATAAGCTCAATTATCCCGCTATGCGCGCTACTCTGGATGCGGCCCTGATTACCACCTATGCTCGCGGTGGCGGGATTCCCAATGCCTATGTCGAAGGTCCATACGCTCTGGACAATGCCGTTTCCCCTGCCGCCGCTAAAACCAAAGGCAAATCCGGTCGCGTCGCGGGCCGGGCCGATATTCTGGTGGCTCCGGAAATCGAAACCGCAAATGTTTTGTATAAAGCCCTGCAGACCTTCTGCGGCGTAACCTACGCAAGCGTGATCGTCGGTATCGGCACCCCTGTCATCGTGCCTTCCCGGGCCGATTCATCACGCAGTAAATTAGCCTCCATCGCCCTGGCCTGCTTGCTGTCATTGAAAGCTGGGTGATGGATAATGGATAATGGTTGATGGTTGATGTGCAATCGTCAGGGTTCAGTAATGTGGCCAGTTGTAAACCGTCTCGGCCTGTCCGGTTTCAACAGATACGGCGTTTGTGCGAGCGTACTCAACAAAAGGCCCCCCCGGGTTAATCCCGGGGGTGAATGAGTTTCAATGAAGCGGCCGGTACTCCCCTGATCTCGCGGTGGGGTAGTCATTCCTGATCATGCGGAAAGGGGAACCGGCAGGAATGTGAACGTTAACCATACAAACACAATGACACAAAAAATCCTTATTATTAATACCGGGTCTACCTCGGTCAAGTTTGATTTATTCGTTGATAATGAATCCCGGGCGGCGCATACTGTCACGTTCAGCGACACAGACCGGCAGGCACTCGAGTCCACACTTGCCGCCCGCGTATCCGATTTTCTGAAGGCCAACAATACCCAATTGTCAGACTTGAGCGCCATAGCCGCCCGGGGCGGTTTGCTCAAACCGCTTGAAGCGGGAACCTATCTGATAACCGAAGAAATGGTGGCCGATCTCAGCGAAGCACGCTACGGCCGGCATCCCTCAAATTATGCCGCCCCCCTGGCTGTCCGGCTTGCCCGTCAGGCAGGTATTCCGGCCTATACGGTTAATCCGGTTACGGTGGATGAAATGGATGAAATCGCCCATATGACCGGTATTCTCGGCATCAGGCGCCGCAGCATTTTCCATGTTCTCAGCCATAAAGCCTGCGCCCGGCGCGCCGCGGACGAACTTGGCAAACCATATGAAAAATGTAATTTTATTATTGTTCATATGGGCGGCGGTATTTCCATTGGAGCACATTGCAACGGACGCGTTGTCGATGTCAACAATGCCCTCGACGGCGACGGCCCAATTGCACCCGAACGGGCCGGAAGCATCCCAGCAGGTCAACTTGCTTCTCTCTGCTTTTCAGGAGCTGTTTCCCGGGAGGATATGGCCAAAATACTGACCGGTTACGGCGGTGTGTTTGCCTTACTCGGTACACGAAATATGCAAACAGTTGAAGAAATGATTCGCAACGGCGACACGAAAGCCCTGCGCGCCGTTGAAGCCATGGCGTATTCAATCTGCAAGGAAATCGGCGCGATGGCCGCTGTGTTGAACGGTAAAGTCGATGCCGTTGTTCTGACCGGCGGCCTGGCTTCCTGGCAGCGATTGGTCGATTTGATCCGGGAACGGATTCAATTCATCGGCCCGATTCTTGTCTATACTGAAAATATGGAAATGCAGGAATTGGCCCAAAGTGTACTGAATGTATTGGATGGTGTTGAACAATGCAAAGCATACTGATTGCTTATTGACGAAATCATAGATAATATAATCTGCCTGGATACCCGGCTGATTACCACCGCACGGAAAGAAGGTTTTTCAGTCGTGCCGAAAGAGTAAAGGAGATCGTACTCGTACTCAGTCCTGAAGGGACGGTACGCGTACTCGACAATACCGATTTGTACCATGGAACAATTTCAATCCCCTCTATCATCTCATCGTGGATTTGAGGATGAAAGAAAGACGGCAGCCTGCCTTCCTCTCTTCAGGATATTCTTGAATGCGAATTTAAAACCCAATTCCCGACAGTATTTCCTTCATCACACTCACCGGATCGTCCGCCTGGGTTACCGCTCGACCGACTACAATATAACTGGCTCCCGCGGCGATCGCGTCTTCCGGCGTGGTTACCCGCTTCTGATCGTGTATGCCTGATGCAGCCAGACGGATACCGGGAGTAACGACCAGGAATTCTTTGCCGCAGGCCGCTCTAATCGCCGCTACCTCCCGTGGTGACGATACTACTCCGTCCAATCCCGCTGCCTGCGCGTTTTTTGCCAGAGCTACCACCTGCTCCTCCACGCTCCGGCTTACTCCCAACTCGTTTGTAAGAATATCCTGGTCAATACTTGTCAATACCGTAATCCCCAGCAGCTTTGTAGGAGATATGCCTGCCTCTATCGCACCTTCCAGTACACCCTCTTTCGCCGCCTTCAACATGGCGATGCCGCCCGTTGCATGAATCGTCAGAAGGTCCACGCCCAGTTTAGCGGCGTTCTTTGCGGCCTGTTTGACGGTATTGGGAATATCATGCAGTTTCAAATCCAACATGATTCCCGCGCCCAGCTCCTGCACTTCCCGCACAACATCAGGACCGAAGCCGACAAACATTTCCAGGCCGATCTTGCATTTTCCCACATACGGCTGCAGGGCAGCAACCAACTGCCGCATACTCTCGCGGTCACTTACATCCAAAGCTACAATAACGGGATTATACTTCATAATCATCTTGTGTTGAATTGATTACAAGAAAACATGTATGCACTCCTGCATCCCCGGCCTATTCCGTTCGGCGCAGCAGATATTCTATCTCTATTTCTTTTGTCAGGGGAATAATCCACTGGCGATAGATATCGGCAATCACATGCAAAGGAATTTTCGAAGCGGGACTGGTATTTTCAATTTCCTGCATGTAGGTGGCGGTCTTGCGCTCTACCCGCTGCAACAGTTTTTCTTCCACAGCCGTGTCAGTAATATATTCGTACAGCGCATCAGTGTCGTTGGCGGCACGCGCGTTGTCGTATTTTTCACGGTCAGCCAGATATTTACTTTCAGCCACAAACATGCCGTAATGTACTCGTTTCGATATCGTCTGCAGACAGGGTACATCACTTACCGCGCTCGACCCGTATTGCCCGTCGTCCCCCTGTTTGCATATTGCCGGAATAATATTTTGGATATAGACATCCTTGATACGCGCATTGCCATTAATACCCGCATCATGGATTACTGCTCCAAAATCCATCGGTTTTAGAATCGGCTCGGGCAGATCATTGAAAAACGGGTGTTCATCCGGACTGGTATAGCGCCGCACGGTGGCATGCAGTTTTTCCGTGCCATGCAGCAGGTAATCCAGGAAACTGTCGTTGAAGCCCGTTAATGGAATTCCACCGGTTTTATATATAATGTCGTTTGTTTTAAACTGTGCCCGTTCAACCAGGGAAAATATTATGCTTTCCTCCAGCCGGATCAACACATTCCTGATATTATCTAAATCAAGCATACTATTCATGAGCTTTCGTTCTGCACAGTTATTTTTTATTAGTTGCTCATCATTGTAGCAATAATGACAGCTGTTTGCAATTGTTGCGTTTTAACCCGTAGTTTGCTATTACAAAAATAGGTTAACATCTTATAAATGTACAGAGGAGGCTCCTATGAAACATGCATCGTTCCTCTATCATATTCTGTTCGCCATCCTGATATGTTCTTTCATTGTCCGGGCGGCGCCTTCATTGCAAATAACCAAACCCCCGGTTGTTCCCGTGCCCAGCTGGACCGGGCCGGTGCAAGACCCTCATGCTGTCGCCGGCCAGTGGTTCTATGATTATGCTTCCAGCACGACTAACAGGCGCACGCATGAATTTTATGATAATGTATTCCCCGGCGGCGGCGGCGGACCGGCCTCGTTTGGCGCGATTAACGGCGTGGTCGTAAAGCTTTACTACGATCTTAATCCCCCTTTTAATCTGATCGGCTTTGATATTCTGGCGATGATTATCAATGATACGCCCGCCTTAGACCCGTTTCTGCCCGGCAGTAATCAGCATAATGAAAATCTGTCGGAAATAGAGCAGTATGCCGGCGAATTGTTCGATGTTAAACTTACGGCCGAATTCGCGGTCAGTGACATTCTCAACATACCTCTTCTGTGGATTCCACCCTACTTTGATAACTTTCCCCATATCATTGCCACGAACGAAGATGAAATCG
>CAZCLS010000349.1:0-4996 GCA_964499565.1 uncultured bacterium | reverse complement strand
CGGTACAACCGATGAAGACCGGGTATTGCGCCGGCTGGATTTGATACCTGAACCGGGAAGTGTACTGTCAATAACCTGTATCCTTCTGTGGATCGGCGGCAGAACCAATAAAAAGGCCTGAAAAGGTAACGTGCAACCCGCTCCAGCGGTGAATTATGGGACGGATCGGACGGATCAGAGTGGCGTATGTGCAACCGAAGGATGCTAGATGCGGGAGAATCAGGGAGAGAAATGCTTGCTGAAAGAGATGTCGAGCCAGAGTTATGCCACTGACATTATCTTTCAGCTTCATATTCTTGTTGGTAATGATATGAATAAACTCTGTATTTTTGTAGGATTGACGGTTTTAGGATGGGTTGGCTGGTGGATCGGAGCTAAAATCGGATTCATGACCGGGTTCATTCTAAGCGGCATAGGCAGCATTGCGGGAGTGTATGTTGGCTGGTGGATCAACCGTGAATACCTGAGCTGAAGTTTGGATTCGAGCCAAACAGTACACAATGGTGAAAACAGGTCAAACGAGGTGAAATATGGCTGATCATCTAAAAGAAATTGAAGAGACAATCCGCCGGCGTTTCGCGCGGTTGGCCGAAGCCCCGGAAGAGGAGCAACTGTTTCCGACCGGACCGGACAGTGCTGAGCGCCTGGGCTATCCCGCCCATGAAGTACATAGTCTGCCGGCAAGCGTGACCGAGTCTTTTGCCGGTGTCGGGAATCCTTTCATTCCGGGATGGCCCCGGGAGGGCGAGGTAGTTCTTGATGTGGGGTGCGGGGCGGGTATGGATGCGCTGTTAGCGGCCCGCCGGGTCGGGTCGAAGGGTAAAGTAATCGGTGTGGATTTCGTCACGGAGATGATAGCCAGGGCCGAGTGGAATGCCGCCGCTGTCGGCGCATCCAATGTGCACTTTATGCCTGGCCGCGCCGACGAACTGCCCTTAGAAGGCGGGAGTGTGGACATGGTATTTACAAACGGTGTTTTCAATCTCTGCACAGACAAACCGGCAGTCGTTTCGGAGATGTACAGAGTTCTGCGTCCGGGTGGCAGGCTGCAGATGGCCGATATACTACTCGAGGCGCATGTTACTCCCGAGGAGCTGATCGGCAAGGGCACGTGGGACGGGTGAGTAGCGGGAGCGGTCTGGGAGCGGTCGCTCCTGGAAATGTTGAAACAGGCTGGTTTCGACCAGGCGGTCTTTCACGGCTGGACGGGTTTCAAGACATCTGCTTGCACACAGGGAGCGGTGGTTTCGGCTGTCAAGCCCGGCTGCGGCTCCTGAATCTGCCATGGGATGATATGCGCTTTTTACGGTCACCGTTTGGGTGTTGATTTTTCTTCACGTCTATTCGCCGTTTTAATCATTCATTTGTACTCTCTTTTCAGTCTAAGATTACGGTCACAATTGCAGTGTACGATTATAGTAATTTCTTTTTAAAATCTCAAAACTATTGTCCGGTTTCATCTCATTGCGGATTTAGGGTGGAAGAAAGAACTTGTTTTGCTGGTACGTACACTTTTCCCGGGAGTCACAAACCATACGCATAACCTCAATTTATTGCGGATTCAATAAAAAGGGGACTCCTATTGCAAAACGGCATTAAAAACGCTACAATTTCCCACGATAAAAAACGGGCTGGTCAGAGGCGTAAACGGGAATGAATGCAAGCGGAATAATCAGTGATTCGGAGAGCATCGATATTCCTGGTCAGTCGAGTTTTATTTGATGGGCGGCTTTCGCGCGAGACCATGACTTCCGCATTGCCGCTCTTGTTGCTCTTAACTTGTATTTTTTGATAAAAACGGTATAATTATTATACATCAAAACAAGTGTGTTTACGGAGCGGGAATGTATCCTGCCGCGCGGCACGCATAAAATGAAATACCCTGAGAGGTATATAATGGAAGAAACGTTGCAACCAAAAGACATTAAACGCCCCTTGAAAAACGGCAAAAAACGCAGCACGGTATTAGGCCCGGTGGCAAACCTGGAAGAACACGTGCGGCCGGACTGGTGGCGCTATATATTCAATTCACTGTATCTCAAGACCGATGCGGATGTGGTGGACGACCAGAAAATTACCAGGGACGAGGTGGCGTTGTTTGCGCGGATACTGAATCTGAATCCTGAGGCGCGGATACTGGATGTATGCTGCGGTCAGGGACGGCACACGCTGGAGCTGGTACAGCGCGGTTTTAAAGCGGAAGGCATCGACCGGTCACGATTTCTGATTCAGAAAGCGCGGAGTACGGCTCGCAAGGAAGGTTTGCAGACAACATTCAAGGAAGGCGACGCGCGCAAACTGCCGTATCCGGCCGATTCATTCGATGTGGTAGTGATATTAGGCAACAGCTTCGGGTATTTTGAAACGACGCAGGATGACATCCGGGTATTGGATGAAGTCAAGCGGATATTGAAGCCGTGGGGAACGTTACTGCTGGATGTAGCCGACGGAGAGTATCTGAAAACTAATTTTCAGGCCAGGTCGTGGGAATGGATTGATGAACAAATGTTTGTGTGCCGGGAACGGTCGTTATCAGCGGACGGGATGCGGTTGATATCACGGGAAGTGATCACAGGAGTCACGAAAGGAGTGGTTGCAGACCAGTTTTACGCCGAGCGGCTGTATACGCAGGAGCAGATCAAGGAGTTGCTGACGCGGTCGGGATTCGGGCAGATAACGCTGCACGGCAGTTTTACGCCCGATTCGGCCCGGAACCAGGATTTGGGGATGATGGCTCAGCGCATCATAGTAACCGGCACAATCCGCAAGGAATGGGCACCGGAGCGGCGCCGGACCAAAAAATCGGGTAAGAAATTAGTTGTACTGTTCGGCGATCCGGGCAAACCTGATCCGCTCAAGCCCGACGCGGTATTTGATGATGATGATTTTTACACTATCGACCAGCTCAAAAACGCCGTACGGCAGATGAGCGAATATGACACGTCGTTTGTATCCAATCACGGCACCCTGATAAAGGATTTGAGCAAGTTAGCAGAGGCACCGCCGTTAGTTTTTAATCTGTGCGATGAAGGCTATAACAATGACCCGCGCAAAGAGCTGCATGTGCCGGCCCTGCTGGAAATGCTGGGTATACCGTATACAGGCTCGACACCGCAGTGCCTGGCTTTCTGTTATGACAAATCGCTGGTACGGGGGGTAGCCAAGGAGATGGGATTACCGGTACCCGATGCGTTTTTAATCGAGCCGGATGAGACGACCTTTGACCTGCCGTTTGACTTTCCGGTGATAGTGAAACCGAACTTTGGGGATTCCAGTTTCGGGATTACCGTAAGGAGTGTATGTCACACGCTGGAAGAACTGATAAACGCGATAGCGGAGATCAGGGAAAAGCTGGGATATGACAAACCGGTGCTGGTAGAGGAATTTTTAACCGGCAAGGACTTGAGTGTGGGGATCATCGGCAATGTGCCGAACGCGTACACGGTGCTGCCGATAATAGAAGAGGATTATTCGCGGTTGCCGGAGGGGTTGCCGCGCATCTGCGGCTATGAAGCCAAATGGGATCCGAGCTCACCGTATGCCTGCATCACGTCAATTCCGGCACAGCTGCCGGAAAACATGGATAAAGCGCTGGCGGAATGTTGTCTGAAGTTGTTCGAACGGCTGGAATGCCGGGATTACAGCCGGTTCGACTGGCGCATGAGCGCTGACGGGCGGCCCAAGCTGCTGGAAGTGAATCCTAATCCCGGATGGTGCTGGGACGGGCATTTAGCGAAGATGGCGGGAATCGTAGGGATATCGTATCCGGAAATGATAAAAATGATAGTCGCGGCAGCAGAACAGCGGCTGGAAGCGACACAGGTCGTAAGCGTGGCGCCAATGAGCAGTATTATAGAAAGGCAATAGACCCAAAATCCGCGATGGGATGGTACTGAGTACTAACGTCTATCGCGGAATTTGGGATAGAATCAACTCTGGACATGCAGCTCGTAGACTTTACGGAAATGGTGACCGTAAATAGCCAAGGTAACGGCGAGGGGCAGCAATTTATGGTGATAGCGAAGGGTCCAGGCCAGGAGATGCCAATACTGAAAGCGTTCCTTGCCGACAATGCCCAGGTGAAAAGCGGAGCGGAAGAAAGCCAGGAAACGGTCGAAATCAATCCGCGGGGTGATATCAGGCAGAGAATATTCGCTCAGGAACGTTTTAACGCGCTGATAATATTCGCGGGGGGAATAAATCTGGGCCAGCAGGGATTGATAGCCGGCATAGAGGGTTTCGCTGCTCATGGTAGTGATAATATTCGTTCTACCATCGACATTATCTCCGGACGCTTCACCGGTGAGGCGCTTTTCGCTTTTCATACGGTCGTAGAGGCGAGAGCCGGGGATGGCTTGCAGCAGGCCGACCATGGCAGTGACGATACCGCTCTGCTGAATGAAATCGACCTGGCTTTGGAAAATTGATGGTTTATCGTTGTCGAACCCGACGATAAAGCCGCCTTGAACCTGAAGGCCGAAGCGCTGGATACGTTTGATATCGGCAATCATATCGCGGTTGCGGTTCTGATTTTTATGACACTCATTGAGACTGTGTTCGTCGGGGGATTCAATTCCGATAAATACCGCATCGAAACCTGCTTTACCCATCATAGACATCAACTCTTCATCATCGGCGAGATTAATACTGGCCTCGGTATTGAAGGTGATACCTTTTTTAGATTTCTGCCATTCGATAAGGGCGGGCAGAAGGTGGTCTTTCAGGCGCCGGGTATTACCGATAAAGTTATCATCGACAAAGAAAACCTGACCGCGCCAGCCGGCGGCAAAAAGGGCATCGAGTTCACTGATAATCTGATTGGACGATTTAGTACGCTGGCGATTGCCGAACAGGGTAACCACGTTGCAGAATTCGCACTGAAAAGGACAGCCGCGCGAGTACTGAATGCTCATCGAGGCATAGCGTTTCATATCGAGCAGAGACCAGTTTGGCGTAGGCGAGTGAGTAATATCGGGGAAATCGGATGACTGATAGA
>CAZCLS010000348.1:0-5036 GCA_964499565.1 uncultured bacterium | reverse complement strand
ACCTGTCCGATGCATCCGGAAGTGCAGCAGGATAAACCCGGAGATTGTCCCAAATGCGGAATGGCGCTGGAACCACAGTCAGCTCATGGCGAAGAGGATAACGGGGAATTGCGGGATATGACACGGCGGTTATGGATCGGCGGAGCGCTTGCTGCGCCTGTGTTTTTATTAGCTATGGCACATATGATACCCGGTATTCATTTAGAATCATATCTGCCGACGGGGGTATCGCGCTGGTTGCAGTTCATTTTGAGCACGCCGGTGGTTGTGTGGGCCGGCTGGCCCTTTTTCAAGCGGGGTTGGCGATCGATTATTACCTGGAATCTGAACATGTTTACGCTCGTATCAGTGGGGGTGGGTACGGCGTACAGTTACAGTGCGGTAGCGATGCTTGTGCCAGGACTATTTCCGGCACGCATTCAGCAGGACGGGACAATCGGCATATACTTTGAAGCCGCAGCGGTGATAGTCGTGCTGGTATTACTGGGACAGGTATTGGAATTACGGGCACGCAGCCGTACGGGCAGCGCCATCAAAGCGCTGTTGAATTTAGCGCCCAAAAAAGCACATAAAGTTAAAGACGGCGTGGAAACGGAGGTACCTTTCGAGGAAATCGAAAAAGAGGATCATCTGCGAGTAAAACCGGGTGAAAAAGTACCGGTTGACGGCACCATTATTGAAGGGCATAGCACAGTTGATGAGTCAATGATTACGGGGGAGTCTATGCCGGTTAAAAAGAGTGAAAACGATACAGTCACGGGGGGAACAGTAAACGGGAAAGGGAGTTTCGTAATGAAAGCGGAACGGGTAGGCAACGAGACGGTACTATCACAAATAGTAGAGATGGTTTCACAGGCCCAGCGCAGCCGGGCGCCGATCCAGGGTTTAGCAGACAAAGTAGCCACGATATTTGTGCCGGTAGTTATACTGGCAGCATTGGCAACCTTTGTTATCTGGTATATGATCGGGCCATCACCGCAACTGGCACACGCGGTAATAAACGCGGTAGCGGTACTGATAATCGCCTGTCCATGTGCCTTAGGACTGGCCACGCCGATGTCGGTTATGGTAGGAGTAGGACGCGGAGCGGAAGCGGGCGTACTTATCCGTGATGCGGAGGCAATAGAAGTCATGGAAAAAGTCAACACATTAGTCGTCGACAAGACCGGAACGCTGACAGAAGGCAAACCGCGCCTGACAAAGGTAATTACCGTGGAAGGAGTAAGCGAGCAGGATCTCATATCGGCCGCGGGTTCAGTCGAGCAGGGCAGTGAGCATCCGTTAGCTTCAGCCGTCATGGCCGAAGTAAAAGCACGCGACCTGAAGGTGAAGACCGCGGAAGAATTTGAATCAGTCACGGGCGGCGGCGTTAAGGGTGTCGTTGACGGGCAGGAAATATTAGTAGGGAAACAGGAATTTTTGAAACAAAACAATGCCGGCGGAACAGATGAGCTTGAAGAACAGAGCAGCCGGCTGCAAACAGAAGGCAACACCGTGATGTTTGTCGCGATTGACGGCACGGCAGCAGGCTTGTTAGCCGTTGCGGATCCGATCAAGGAGACCACGGAAGCGGCAATTAAGGAGCTGCACACGTTAGGAATAGCAGTCATAATGATCACGGGAGATAATGAACGTACAGCCGGTGCGGTAGCCCGGAAACTGGGAATAGATAAGGTTGAGGCGGGAGTAGACCCGGGGAAGAAGCACGAGCGGGTTAAACAATTGCGGGAAGAAGGCCGCATAGTGGCAATGGCAGGTGACGGCATAAACGATGCACCGGCCCTGGCCGCGGCGCACGTAGGCATAGCGATGGGAACGGGCACGGATGTGGCGATGGAGAGTGCGGGCATAACACTTCTGAAAGGCGATCTGCGGGGCATAACGAAAGCGATCCGGCTCAGCCGTTCGATGATGCGTAATATACGGCAGAATCTATTCTTTGCCTTCTTCTACAACGCGCTCGGAATACCTATAGCGGCGGGGGTGTTATATCCGTTTTTTGGGCTGTTATTGAGCCCGATGATAGCGGGAGCGGCCATGAGTTTCAGTTCCGTTTCGGTTATCAGCAATGCGCTGCGATTGCGGAAGGTAAAACTGTAATGGAAGTATAAAACAATAATGCGGACAAGCAAAGGAGTATTATGAAAACACGATCGATACATGAAAGTGTGAACTGGCTTGGAGCAATAGACTGGAGCCGTCGGTTGTTTGATTCATTGATACCCTTACCGGACGGAACGAGTTACAACGCGTACCTGGTGAGGGGAACAGAGAAGTCAGCACTGATAGACTCGGTTGACCCGGCACAGAGCGGCGTGTTGATGGAGCAACTCCGGACAGTTGAGAAGATCGATTATATCATTGCCCAGCATGCGGAGCAGGACCATTCGGGCAGTCTGCCGATAGTTCTTGAGAAATATCCGAAAGCGAAACTGATAGTTTCCGAGAAGGCCAAAAGTATGATGGTAGATCTTCTGGGCATAGCGGAGGACAGGATTACAATCGTGGCAGACGGAGAGCGATTAGAACTGGGAGGCAAGACGCTCAGATTTATCTACACACCCTGGGTGCACTGGCCGGAAACAATGTGCACGTATTTGGAGCAGGACAAGATATTATTTTCATGCGACTTTTTCGGATCACATCTGGCGACGTCAGACTTGTATGTTACCGATCAGGCGAAGGTGTACGAGGCGGCCAAGCGGTATTACGCTGAGATAATGATGCCGTTCCGGACAGTCATCCGCAAGAATCTGGAAAAGATTTCGGGGAACGAGATCGTAATGATAGCACCCAGCCATGGACCGGTGTATGACCAGCCGGCATTCATCATGGAAGCGTACAGGGACTGGGTATCGGATACCGTCAGGAACGAAGTAGTACTGCCCTGCATCTCCATGCACGGAAGCACGCGGACGATGGCCGATTATCTTATCAGTGCCTTAGCGGCGAAGGGAGTGACCGTTAATTTTTTTGATTTAGCGGTAACGGACATCGGCAAACTGGCAATAGGGTTGGTTGACGCGGCAACAATAGTGATCGGCACACCGACAGTGCACATCGGACCGCATCCATTGGTATTTTACGCCGCGCATCTGGCGAACGCGTTAAGGCCGAAAGTACGCTATGCCTCGATTATCGGTTCATATGGATGGAGCAGCAAAGCGGTTGAACAGATTGCCGGATTGATACCGAATCTGAAAGTAGAACTTATAGAGCCGGTTGTATGCCGTGGATATCCCCGGCTGGAGACATTCAAGGCGCTTGATAAGCTGGCAGAGGCAATCGCCGCGAAGCACGCTGATCTGTAACCGGAATAATATGCGGGAGGGAGGCAGGTTTACAGCAGAGGGATAATTTCGGAATTGGGGAAGAGATGGCTGACGGTATTGGCATTATAGGCAATAATATCGGGACGTCGGACACGCAGGACAGAACCTTCGGGACGGGATTCGATTCTGAAAACATCTCTGAAACGCATACGGTTGCACAGGTGTTCGAGACTGCGTTTAAAGATACGGCTGGCGGGCCGATAGCGAATGCCTTTGCCGATTAGAAGGTTGTTTTCGCGAACAACGCGCATATCATTCTGGATATGGCGGAAGACATCATCAAGGAACACTTCACGTTTCCCGCCGATGGCACGGGCGACGAGAGAAACGGGAGTAACGCGAATCAGTTCACCCATTTGGCGGCGTAAATCCTGTTCAAGTGTGTCCATATGGCGAATATCGGTTAGATAGAGCGGTTCGCCGAAATCGATATAGACATTTCCTTTAGGCTGCAGAAAAGCGTGATGGTAGAAACCGCGTTTATCATAGGAGCGGTAGGCGCGTTCGCTGCGTTCTTTATATTTGAGCAGGCCGGCGAAGCGGGCGTCTTCGGTTACACGGTCATAGGTAATACCGATAGGAATCAGAGCGACTTTTTCATGTTCTTTAAGCGCGCGTTTGGCGATACCGAAGATACCGAGGGAGAGCGGTTGAATACTTCCGTCGTACGACCGGCCGCCTTCGGGGAAAATAGTGATAGCGTCACCCATGGCAACGACTTCAGACATCAGATAGGAATAAAAGGTAGAGAGATACAGTAAATTTTCTTTAGAGCGCAGATTTTTCGGATTAACGCGGTCACGGTCCAGGCAGACGCCTTTAAACATGGGCAGAATTTTCTGAAAGGGGCCATGGAACAGGTTTTTTCCGGCGATAGTGGCCGGCAGTTTGGATTGAAAATTGAAAAAAATCTGGCCCAGGATCATATAATCGAGATGGCTTTTATGAACCGAGCTGAGGATAACCGGCACATTTTTCGGTATTGACGTAAGGTGTTCAATGCCGGCAGTAAGGTGTTTGGCAGTGAAAAAGGTTAAAAGAGTGTTTTCCGTAATATATGACACACGCTCGGTGAACTCCTGACTGTAATTATGAGCGATTTCATCACGGAACATTGCCGCGAGCTTCTGAGATTCGGGATCGAGCTGTTTCGTTTGTTTTACCATATATCTATCCTGAGAATTATCAAACCAGCATTATTGTATCAAAAATGAAAGTGAAAACCATATTTTCCATCACAATCCAGGTACAATGAGTGAAATTGTGATATTATACTATGTGTACACGTATAGTACAAGCACAAGGAGAAGACATGCTGATACACGTACGAGAAAAACCTTTTGAACTAACGGGCTGTGACGAGGATGTTGAGCTGGTTGGTCATTCAGTCCAGTTTTCTAACTGGCTGCAGCGCATGGACCCGCGCTTTCAGATTCAATCTATCACGGTTCAGGCAATTGACCGCCGATTTGACGGGGGATTGTTGTTTGCCAAGCTATACGCGGATGTAACGGATGAAGACGGTCGGCGTGTACCCGGGGCGGTATTTTTGCGAGGTGATGCCGTGGGCATGCTGATTGTGCTGACGGCGCCATCGGGGAAGTGGGTGGTTCTGACCGTTCAACCCCGTTTTCCGTCCGGGCAATTCGAGTCGGTGGAAATACCGGCCGGGATGATGGATGACGAAGGTGACTTTGCCGGAAC
>CAZCLS010000347.1:0-5044 GCA_964499565.1 uncultured bacterium | reverse complement strand
CGCTACTGCCCTGTTGTGCGCATTCACCCAGTGCCGTCAGCACCTGGGCAGTGCCGTACAGCGGATTTTCATGCTTCAGATTGTTCTGATTGCCAAACCATAACGGCAGCCAGGCGCCGTCGGCACGTTGAGTATCTTCTAAATATCTGATTGCTTTTTGCGTTGCCCTGTCGATTTTAATACGAAGATGGGGCGGCGTGTTTTCACGCCAGGCAGTCCAGGCACGCACGGCATGAGCCGTGATGTCCGGACAGCTCCGGTCGAACGGTAATGTGCCCCAGCCGCGGCAGAACGTCGGTATGCCGCCGTTTCTGTTCTGCAATTGAATCAGCCAGGTTATTCCCTGCTCTGCCGCGGCAATGATTTCCGCGGTTGCCGGACCGAGCTGACTCAAAGCGCATAACGCGCCGGCGGTGTCGTCTCCATCAGGTACGCCGCCGGGCAAGTCCGTCCAGGCCCAGCCTCCCGGCGCGGCATGAGTATAGGGATGCACTGTTATATATTGCCAGGCTATTATCCGACTCACCATCAGTTCGCTTTCTTTCCGGTTTAAAATTTCATTCAACCTGCCGCCCGCATTGAGCGCGTTGACCGCTAACGTAGTTGCCCAGATAGAAAGATTCGTGTCGATCGGCCAACTGCCGTCTTCACGCATCGAATCACGCAGAAAACAGAGGCTGCGTTGTGCTGCCGGATGCTCTCTGTTTCCCGAGCCCGCCAGGCTCATGACAACAAAACCGGTCAATGGCGCTGCTTCCAGGAATCCGCCATTCTCGGGTTGAATCCGCGTTAATTTTTTCAGAGTGACTGAGCGAAATTGGTTCCGGATTAACCGGGCATACAGAGAGCGTTTCGTCCGCCGGAGATGAATGACCTGGCCAATCGCGATCAAAGCCGGCAGCGCGTAACTGACAACCGGCAAACGTGCAGCGGCATACAACCAGTGCGGCAGGGCGGCAAGCTCGAAAGGCAGAGGAGGTATGCGGTTCCAGGCTTCTGCCCCTTTTCCCAGCCGGCCTGCCAGGCAGCACATCATCAGAATTGGAACAGAAAAAGTACGGTCAGAACCGTAATGCTCCAGAACAGCCCTGACAATCGCTTCCGGCGCCAGACTGCCCGCGCGGTCTATTATCCACTGTTCCGTTTTCTTCAGGAAAACCGCTTGTGCCGTTCCTTCCTTTCCCGCCGCACCGAACGCCGCCCAGCACAGCAGAGTTGTACTCAGATTCGGCGGACTCTCCGGCGAATCTCCCCAACCGCCATCAGCAGTCTGTGTCTTTTCAAGCCAGGCTAAACCCCGGTGTATCTCCCCGCAACTTTTATCCTTATCCGCTACTGCCAGGGCCGTTACCGCCACGGCCGTAGCAAGCGCGCTGCTCGACAACCGACCGGTCCATACTCCATCATCGCCACGGGCGGACAGAAGTTCTTTCCGGGCGCGCTCAGCCGCGTCACCTAAAGAAATTTTACATTCATCTGTATTCATTAACCTATCATTCCTGCAGGACCGATCAGTCCGATCACTAACACCTGAACCCTGAACCCTGACAACTACACTACCAGACACCCTAATGCCAGCAAGCCGTAAAAGGTATATTCACAATCGGGGATACTGTCTAACGCATGACCCCGGAAACCGCCGCGATCATCCCACATGCCTTCCACAAAAGCCTGGCATTCCGGCGCGTGCCGGTCTATTGATACGCCGGCTACATGTAATATATATAATGTTACCGCCGTTGACAGCAGGTCGGCTGACGGCGCTAATGGTGAAGAACGAAACCCGCCGAGTGAATCCTGTTGAGCCAATAACCAGATGCAGGCTACCTGATTGATTGGCAGACCGCAACTGTGCTGCAGCATCAATGCCGCGGCCGTCGCGCTGACTGTCCCGTGCGGCATGCCTGGTTCGTTGCCATAGCCTTGTCCCGGTGTGAGTGCCCGTTCAAGACAACCCGCTATTTCATCCGCGGCCGGGAACGGCAAGCCTACGTCCTGATAGGCAGTCAATGCCAGAAAACATCCGTAGGGTGTGCCGCTATGCTGGTCTAACGATGTGCAGTACCCTTCTCCCGTCACCCGGTACTCTTCAATCCAGCCCGCCACATGCGGCCGAAGCGACTCATGCAGAGTCCGGTCTGATATATGTGCCAGGCAGCGTGCCAGGCACGCCGCGTGAATCAGATCACACGGGTTTGTTGATTGGCTGGTTATATACGGTATCAGCCGCTCTTCAGGCAATGGATGTCCCGTTATCGCCAGGCAGTCTGCCGCAAACGCTGTATAATAACTGTCACTTTCCCGCGCCCGTCCCCGGAAGCCTCCGTCTGAATTCTGACATGAGAGAATAAAGTCCGCTATCATTTCATTCGCCGCCGCTAAATAGTCGCGGGCGCCCCGGGCCGTTTCAAGCATGTGCCGGGAATACGTATTCATATCAGTTTCCATTGTGTTTGTCAGTGTGAATCGTACGCGCGTTTGATATATTCATGAGGAACCATCGGTTCCTCTGTCGCTATGCTTCAGGAATTTTGTCAGGATCGGGGCCCAGAATTTTGTACACTAACCGGTAGAGCAGTATCTTTACATCGATCGTGCGCACGTCCTGCACCGCCTCCAGAGCTTTATGCCGGTAGAATGCCCGTAATTCCCGCGCGCGTTCTTCCGCACCGAGCTGGACGGCAATATGCCTGATCTCCTGCGCCTGTTCCTTATCGATCGCTGCGCTGAACCAGGCATGTTTCACTCGCGTGCGCGCGTCTCCCGTCGCCCGCTCACACGCCAGAGCCAGCAGCAGAGACGGCCGCAGCGCCCGGATATCATCCGTGTCTCCCCCGGCAAAAAAATCCTGCAAATCATCTTCTATCTGATACGCTATGCCCAGCGATTGGCTGAATGCCGTCAGAATCGAATGCATGCCTGCATCCGCTCCCGCGCAAACCGCTCCCAGCCGCAAAGCGACTTCAAAGGCCGGCGATGTTTTCAATGCGAAGATGCGTAAAACCTGTTCGGCCGTCAGCACCTGCGGTCTGGCACTCCAGGCTAACTCTTCCCCCTGACCGTGGCAGAGCGTGCAATGCCCTTCCGAGGCGATAGCGAGCATCTGCGCGATTGCTTCCGGCCGCGCCCCGCTCGTACCGATTAAACGGTATCCTTCGCCGACCAGCAGGTCGCCCGCGTTCAATGCCCGCGGCATGCCATATTCCCGGTGCGGCGTTTCTTCCCCATAGCGCACCGCGTCATTGTCTTCTATGTCATCGTGAATCAGGGAGGCTTTGTGAAAACATTCAACCGCTAAAGCGATTTTTTTTATGACAGCTGTCTGTTCGGCTGATTGTCCATTCCCCAGCGCCCGCGCTATGCTCACCGTCAGTAATGGCCGCCAGCGCTTGCCGCCCCGCGCCAGCCAGTCGACACTGATGGTTTCCGTGTCGCCTGGAACAGGTTTGAGCATCAGTGCCAGGTCCTCAGTCGTAAACCATGATTGCATGTCCTTGCGCAATTCCGAAATTGTCATGCGCGTCGTGTGCGCATGGTTCGATACCAGGTGCATTGCCTGTCGCACCCAGTCGACATCAACGCTTGTTTTGTTACAACCATCATGCAACAGCGGTATCGCGATGCCCGGGATCGCTTTAGCCGCTAAGGTTGGAAAAGCAGCTTCCAGTGAAGCAAGGCAGCTGACCCCAATAACCGCGTCGACCATGCCTTTTTCAACTATCGTATTAACTATGCTGGTCCCTTCAGCTATCAGAACCGCATAACCCAACTGTTCCGCTTCAGCCTGCAGCTCATTGATAATACATCCTCCGCATTGCTCGCACAGCAAACCGAATTCATCAAATGCCGCCGGACAGCTTTCCCGCGGTCGCAGGCAGGGTGGTAATAACAGCGTGCGCCGATTGCACGGTATCGTCATCAGGTATTCCTGCCAGGCCGCATTGTTTATCATCACCAGCAGAAAATCATGATACTCCGCTCCGATCCCCGCGCTACTGCCGACCGCGCGCGCGTGCTGTTCCAGCTCCTCCATGCGCAAGGGCGGAATAATACCGGCAGTCTGAACATACTCCCGGGTTATCTCCCGCATACGCTCGCGCTCGGTTTTGTCCTGCGGAACCGGTGACGAACCGTGAACCGGTTGTGCTCCCGCTTTGGTATGATAGGTCAGGACTGTCGCCTGAGATTTACTCATACTGCGTGCTCCAAGTATTCATTCTGTTTATCATACGCGTCCGTTTCATCCATACGCCCCAAAACCAAAAAACCAGCGCTTCTTAGCCGCCTTGTATAACGGGTGTGTCTCCGGTTGTTCCCGCCCGGGTATATTGTGGCTGGGACACGGCTGTAAAGCCTGTAATTCCACTATGCCGGTCTGCCGCCCGGTCGTGTCCCGGGCTCCGTTGCGTTTCACCAATTCTTCCAGGGCGCGCGGATTATCCATCAATATACATCCCCGGCCTGTCGCGGCTAACGTAGCTCGCGCATCGTTCAAAAATGCCGATCCGGCAATTACCTCCGCTAACGGTCGTTCGTCGTGAATCGAGTCGCAGGCAAATTGTATCACCGGACACGGCTCGATGTCACCGCGCGGATTGATGTGATGGCTGATGCCCGTTGCCGCGGGGCATTGCGCCCGGCCTTCATGGTCCCAATAGGCATCGACAATCATCATCGGCACCCGCCCGCGTAATTTCACTATGAAACTGCGTAATGCAACTATCTGCTCTTCGCTCAAAGTCATTTCCGGTGACGGATTCGCCCCGGCCGGCCGGTAAATGTAATACCAGAGATAGTGCACTCCCCGCCTGCACAACTCCCGCGCATAGTCCTCGTTCACTAATTCATCAAAATTCGCGCGGCAGATGCTGGCCGCCACGCCGGTTATCAAGCGTTGCCGCCGGCAGGCTTCCAGTCCTTGTATCGCGGATTGGTATACTCCCCTGCCTCCACGCCGCCGGTCACTTTCGTCTTCCAGGCCTTCAATACTGATCAGCGGGGTAACATTCCCCGCCTTGTTCAGCCTTCGGGCTACCTCATCCGT